>JBDKIJ010000070.1:0-15470 GCA_039797155.1 Gemmatimonadota bacterium
CGAGCCGACTGATGAGGTACACGAATCCTCGCCCGTGTCGCCCGATTTCTGCCATGCGATCGGCCGGTGTAGTCGGAGCCACGAGGCGCACGAAATCGAGCCCGCTCGCACCAAACCACGCTTCCCGTTCCGGATCGGCGCCGACGGGAAGATCGGTGACCAGCACGCCGTCCACCCCTGCCTCGCGCGCACGCTGCAGGATGCCCGCGCCTCCGGCCACAATCGGATTCAGATAACTGAACAGCACCACCGGGACGTCGAGCGCCGCCTCGCGTACGAGGTCGAGCGTCCGCGCCAGATTCACCCCATGCGACAGGGCCACCTGTGAGCTGCGCTGAATGACCGGGCCATCGGCCAATGGGTCCGAAAAGGGGACGCCGACCTCGATGACGTCGGCGCCGGCGCCGGCCAATCCGCGCAGCAACGCCACACTCTGCTGCGGATCGGGGTGCCCGGCCGTGGCGTAGCAGACGAGCGCTTTGCGCCCTTGCGCCTTCAGCTGGGAAAAACGGGCGGTCAGACGCGACGCGTCGGCCGTGGCCCCCTCAGGCGAAATAGTCGCCGATGTTGATGCCATACTTTTGCGGATCCTCGGTCCGGATGATCGTGCGGAAGAACTGTCCGTCGTCGCGACGTACGGTCAGATCAACCGGCGTGGCATCGTCGACAGGGTTTCCGCGTTCGTCCATGAGGATACGCACAAGCGGCCTCGAAAGGGCAGCCTTGTCCGGATTCGGCGCCAGCACTACGGCCATCTCGAAGGAGTCGAGGACGACCAGCGTGCCCACCGGGTAGATGCCCGTGAGGTTGATGAACGCCTTGACGACGACCGGATCGAATCCGAGGCGCGGGTTATCCCGCATGCCGCGCAACACATCCGCCGGCGACCACGCCGCGTCCTGATAAACGCGGGTTGTGGTCGCGGCATCGAAGCCATCGGCTACGGCAATGATCTTGCTGAACAAGGACAGCTTGCGCGACCGGACCACCTGCGGATACCCCGACAGGTCGGTCCGCATGTGATGCTCGTACGCCGCCGTCATGGCGCGCCACGGGCGCCCGCTGCCGGTGGGGAGACTGAACAGCGCCAGCACCCCCTTCCAGGTATGCGACCGCAGAATCTCGCGCTCGCTCTCCTCGAGGGCGCCGCGCTTGTTCAGGATCTCCTTGGGAAGCCGCGACTTGCCGATATCGTGCATCAACGCGGCCAGCCCGAGGTCGAGCAGCTGGGCCTTGGCCAATCCGAGTCGACGGCCAAGCGCCACGGAGAGGATGCACACGTTGACGCTATGCACGAACGTGTAATCATCGAACTCGCGCAGCGTCGTCAGGCCGAGCATCGACGCCGAATCACCGAGGATCGCATCGACGATCCCCTGGACCGCACGCTTCACCTTCTTGAGCCCGGGGCTCCGTCCGATACGCGAGGAGGTGATCACTTCACGCGTCACGACAAGCGAGCGGACATACGTCTGTCGCGCACGCTCCTTGGCGTCAACATCCGCCTCGGTCGCTTCCCCGTCCTCGAGGAAGGGAATCAGCTCGAAGTCATCGATGTTGGCCTGTGCCAAGCGCCGGGCGAGCTGTTCGAGCCGATCATCGATATCGAGGTCGGTCGGTGGCGACTGGAGGAACGACAGCAGAACGACCCACGAACGCGCAGCCGGCGCTTCGACCAACGACAAGCCACCGATGCCGGCCTCATGAAAAAGTCCGAGGAGCGAGGCTACGGCCGCATAGTTGTCGAATGACAGGCGTAGCCGCGTTTCGTTCACGAACAGATAGTCGCCGATACGGCGTAACGAGCAGTGCCCTTCAGCCTCGCGTACACGATCCGCCGCGGCCCCCAGATCGGCGATGGCCTTCTGCACGGCCGCGTTCTCCACGGGATACAGACGCACGGCACGCACGGCACTGTTGAGCGCCACCACCAACTGCCGCGCCAGCTTCTGCAGCGCCGGATCGTTGGACGGCGCGTCTCCAGGCGGATTGGTGCCGGTAATCGGCATGGCCATGATCAGCTCCCTCCGCGCAAGGCGCGCGACACGGCACTGCGCACGACGACGTCCTTCGTATCGACCGACTTCTGCAGCGCCGCCATGGCCAGCGGCGTCCCGATCAATCCCAAGGCTCGTGCCGAACAGGCACGCAGTTCTGCCGGTTCCTTGGCGCCAAGAAGGCCGCGCGCATTGAGAATCTCATCAAGCTCCGGCACCCCGGTATCCCCACACATCCCGCCAAAGGCTTCGAACAGCGCCATCTTTTCGCCGAGATCGGTCGTGCGCGTCTCCTTCCGGCGAATCACATCGAGCAGACGCGGCAACGCACCCACATGCTGCCGTGCACCAATCGCCCGATAGACCACCACACGCACTTCGCGCTCGGGATCCTCAATGGCCCGTTCCAGCGCCTGCATCGCCGACGGTGACCCGATATCCGCCAGCGCGGCCACGGATTCTGCGCGCAGCCGGAGATCGCCATTCTTGAGCAGCTTCGCGAGGCCGGGAACGGCCGCGGGGCTGGCCAACTGTTGCAGGAGGCGTAGCGCCCCGCGCACCACCGGTTCCTTCGGGTGTTCAAGCAGCTTGGCGAGATCGGCGGCATTCGCCCCCGCCAGTCGCAACGACGCTCGTTCGACCGCAGCCCGCGCGGGAGATGCCGATGCGGTACCCAACCACGCCACCAGGGGTTCGAGCGCAGTCGGGCGCAGTTCGGCGAACAACCCTTCGAGGAGCGACGCCACCGGGGTGCGCGCACTTTCATCGAGCGCGTGCAGCAGTTGCGACATCACGGCCGGCTCGCTCAATCGCGCGGACAGCTCGAGCAGCGCGTCGCGGATGCCCGAGTCCGTACCGGGGCGATTGGCCGTCGTGGCCGCTTCACGCAGGATGTACGCGACGATCTCGTAGTCGCCCAGCGTGAGGAACTCGATGACCAGCTGATCGAGAATGCCAAGGGCTTCCTGCTGGGTTTCCACCTCACGACGCGTCTCGATCATGTCGAGCAGGCTTGCGATGACCAGCTTGCGCTGATCATCCGCATACTCACGCTTGAGCTCTTCCTGCAGATACGCCGCTTCGCGCTGGTCGAGGAAATACAGGGAAGACTCGAAGTCCTCCATTTTGATGAGTCCGGCGGGCGCCTCGGCGGCCGCCTCGACATCCGCGCGCACCCGCGCCACAGGCAAGTCGCTGACACCCGCTTGCGACCCGCCGCGATCGGACGAGGACAACACGACCAGATCTCCGACCCCGGCACTTTCGACGAAGCGGTAGTGGAAGGCCGACAGGTCGGCGACCCACAGCATCGTGACGAGGTCGTCGTCATCAGCCGTCGCATTGCGCGTCCGCTGCAGGATGACGAGTAACGCCTCCATTTCCTGATCTTCGAACCCCGGCACGAATGCCAGAGTGCGCAGCCCGTCGCGGTACAGCAGCCACGGCAGCGATTCACCCGCCCGTTCCGCATCGCTGAAGACCGTGCGCTCCTCCCAGGTGAAGGAGTTTTCGCGCACCCCGATCTCGAGTTCGTCGACTTCCTGCCAGAGCCGCTGGAATGACTCCCGCGCCTGTCCGAGGATCGTGGCGCGGGTCGAATTATTGGGGAGATACAACTGCACGGCACGAAGCGCCTTCGCAAACGCGCGGAGCGCGTCTTCGACGGCGGCGATCGCCTGAGGCGATGCCAGCGCTTCGTCAATCGTATCGGTCATATCTCCGGGAGGGTGTACTGGCTGATGGTGCCGACGTCCTTGTCCCCGCGCCCACTCACACAGAGCAGCACCGGGTCCTGTTCCGTCCAGCGTCCCGCCTCCTTTTCCAGCCACGCCACCGCGTGGGCTGTTTCAAGCGCCGGGATTATTCCTTCCAAACGACTGAGCAAGGCCACTCCGCGTAACGCTTCCGTGTCCGTGACCGCCACATAGGTCCCCCGGCCGCTCTGATGCAGCCAGGCATGCTCCGGCCCGACGCCCGGGTAGTCGAGCCCGGCCGAAATGGAGTGCGCCGGGTGGACCTGCCCGTCTGCATCCTGCAGGAGGAAGCTCAGCGACCCATGGAGAACCCCCGGCGTCCCCCGGGTAATCGACGCGCTATGGCGGTCGGTGTCGAGCCCCTCGCCCGCAGCCTCCACCCCGACCAACTCCACGCCGGCGTCCTCGACGAACCCGGCAAAGATCCCCATCGCGTTCGAACCGCCGCCGACGCAGGCAATGACCGACTTCGGGAGCGCCCCCGCCTTTTCGAGCATCTGCGCCCGCGCCTCCCGACCGATGACCGACTGGAATTCCCGCACCATGCGGGGATACGGCGCGGGGCCCACCACCGACCCGATGATGTAGTGACTGTCGGTGACGTTGGTGACCCAATCCCGAATCGCCTCGGTCGTCGCGTCCTTCAACGTCCGGGTGCCCGAGGTCACTGGAATGACCGTCGCTCCCATGAGGCGCATGCGGAAAACGTTCAGCGCCTGACGCTGCATGTCCTCCTCGCCCATGTAGACGACGCACTCGAGGCCAAAACGCGCACAGATCGTCGCTGTCGCGACCCCATGCTGGCCAGCCCCGGTCTCGGCAATGATGCGCCGCTTCCCCATCCGCCGCGCCAGCAGCGCCTGCCCCACCGTGTTGTTGATCTTGTGCGCGCCGGTGTGGTTGAGGTCCTCACGCTTCATCCAGACGGGCGCCCCGACCCGTGCGCTCAGGCGCGGCGCAAAGGTGAGCGCGGTCGGCCGCCCGACGTACTCGCGAAGCAGCCCATTGAGCTCCGACTGAAACGCCGCGTCGATGCGCGACGCCTCGAAGGCCGCCTCGAGCGCATCGAGCGCTGGAATCAGCGTCTCCGGAACATACCGTCCGCCAAACGGTCCGAAACGATCACCAGCCGTTGCCCCGATCGTCGCGCCTGCTGCACCCATCGTCATCTCGCCATCATCCTGCGGTCGCTCGGACCGCGTCTACGAACGCGCGCACGCGCACCGGATCCTTCACACCGGGCGCCTGCTCCACACCGGAAGATACGTCGACACACTCCGGCGAGAGGAGACGTACCGCGTCGCCGACCGTTGCGGGGCGCAACCCGCCGGCCACGATCAGCTGCAGGTCGGGCACCGCGGCGCGGAGCGCCCATACGGCGTCCCGCAATCCCAGCCAGTCGAGCGCCACCCCCGTCCCGCCGAGCTGCCCCGCCACCAGCGCATCGAGGACCAGGGCACCGGCCGCCGAGGCCAGAGGCACCGCCTCATCGGGCAACACCGTCGAGGCCACACGCACGACGGGCCATACGGTCCGCCCCGACATCGCTCGCAGCCGCGCGACGGTCTCCGGGGTGCGCGCGCTATGGAGTTGCAGCACATCGAGGTCGAGTGCCTCGGCGGTCGCCAGGATCGTGGCCTCGTCCTGCTCACCGAACACCGCGACCCGCCGAACCGTCCGCGGCCGACTGGCCGAGGTGCCCGCCTCGAAGATGACGCGGGCCTGCGAAACGGAGACGAGCCGTGGCCCCCCGGCGAAGATCACACCGAGATAGCGAGCACCTGCGGCGATGGCCGTCTGGGCATCCTCGGGTCGCGTCAACCCGCAGATCTTGGCCTCAACGACCCCGGCATTCTCGCTCACAGGTTGCCGCGCACCGCGGACTGACGCGGCACCGCGGCCAGAGCGCGGACCGCGACCTCGGGGTCCGCCGACGCGGAAATCGCACTACCGACCAGCACCGCATCCGCTCCGGCCGCCGCCGGAGCGGCGAGATCGGAGGGCTGCGTCATTCCACTTTCCGCCACCCCGATGATTGCGCCGGGGATCTTCGGAATCAGCGCCGGCGCCGTCTCTTGATCGATGACCAGCGTTTCGAGGTTGCGTTTGTTCACCCCGATCACGGTCGCACCAACCGCGAGCGCCCGCTCGAGTTCCCGCTCATCGCGAATTTCGACGAGCGTGGCGAGGCCGATCTCCCGCGCGGTGTCCATGAGCCGTGGCAGCTGATCGGGAGCCAAGGCGCGCACGATCAGCAGCACCACCGACGCCCCGGCCACCCGCGCCTCGAGCAGTTGGACCGGCGCCACGAGGAAATCCTTCCGGATCGTGGGCACGGTGACGGCGGCCGAAACCCGCTGCAAATCCTCCAGACTTCCCCCGAAGCGCGCCGGCTCGGTCAAGACGGAGATCGCCGCCGCCCCACCGCGCACGTAGGAAGAGGCCTGCGCTTCCGCATCCAGCCCTGGGGCGATCGCCCCTTTTGACGGCGACGCCCGTTTCACCTCCGCAATGACGCGCAGCTGATCACCGCGGAGTGTCGGCGCAAAGGGAAGCGCTGGGGGAAGATCCCGGCAGCGAGCCGTCAGGTCCCCAATCTGCGACATGACGGCCTGGGCGCGCGCCTCAGACTGCCGAGTGAGCTCGCCGAGGGTCCCGACCGGGAAGGTCCAGGGGGTGGATGAAGAAAATGCTTGCACTTCGGCCTGTATTCGGTTAGCGTGGCGAGTGACGGATTCGGCCTGTTTTCGGGCGTGTTTCCATCCCTTTACCGGAGGAGTTCCATGCCGCTTACCAAGCGACAGCGGGAGATCCTGTCGTACTTGTCGGAGTACAACGAAGTCAACGGGTATGCCCCGAGCTTCGAAGAGATCGCCTCGCAGTTCAACTATAACTCGCTGGCGACGGTGCACGAGCATCTCACCAACCTCGAACGCAAGGGCTACATCAAGCGTTCGTACAATGAGAGCCGTGCCATCGAGATCCTGCCGTCGGAAATCTTCCAGCGGTCAGTCGAGTTACCGCTGCTCGGCAGTGTCGCGGCCGGTGCCCCTATCGAAGCGCTGCACACCGGCGAAACGATGGCGGTCCCCGATGGCTTCCTCCGCAAGAGCGGCAGCCACTACGTACTGCGCGTCCGCGGCGAATCGATGATCGAGGAGCACATTCGTGATGGCGATTATGTCGTCATCAACGACAAGCAGGCGGCCGACAATGGCGAAATGGTCATCGCCCTGGTCGATGGCGGTGGCGCCACCGTCAAGCGCTATTACCGAGAGCGCGACGGGCGCATTCGACTGCAGCCCGCCAACGAAGCCATGCAGCCGCTGTTTGTGCACGAGGACGACGTACGCATTCAGGGAATCGTCGTTGGCGTCCTGCGGCGATATTGAGGTCGGTTCGGCGCGCTAGGCACGGTTACGGGCGGCACTTGCGGCCCGTAACCGTTGCAGCGCGTCGTACCCCGCCCCGGCAGCCAGCGCCCCCGAGGTCTGCGCGATCGCATCTGCGTACGTCCCGGTATCACGACTCACATACCACGCTGCGGCGGCATTGAGAAGCACTGCAGCCCGGGCCCCAGGGGTACCTTGCCCCTGCAGCACCGCCTCAATCACGGCCGCATTTTCGGCCGGATCGCCGCCATCCAGATCAGCCGTAGCTACCGGGCCGATCCCGAAATCGCGCGGATCAATCGTCCACGAGGACACGGTCCCGTCGTGGACCTCGCGCACCTCCGTCACCCCCAACGGAGAGATCTCATCGAGCCCGGGGGCCCCGTGCACCACCAACGCGCGCACCGCCCCGAGCCGCTGCAGCGTCTCCGCCAACAGCTCGAGACGCCCCCGCTCGGCCACCCCCACCACCTGACGCCCTGCCCGCGCCGGATTCGCCAAAGGCCCCACGATGTTCATCACCGTCGGGATCGCGAGTTCACGACGCACCGGCCCCACATGCCGCAGCGCTGGATGCATGAGCGGCGCAAACATGAAGACCACCCCCGCCTGACGGAGGGTCGCCGCCATCTGATCCGGCGGGCACTCGATCCGCACCCCGAGCGCCTCCAGTACATCGGCACTGCCGGAACGGGACGTGAAAGAGCGGTTGCCATGCTTGGCCACCCGTGCCCCCATCCCCGCCGCCACCAGCGCCGCCGCCGTTGAGATGTTGAAGGTGGTCATCGCGCCGCCACCCGTACCACACGTATCCACCAGCGTGGCGGGATCGTCGGCCGGCAACACCACCATGGCCTCACGCAGCGCTTCGACCACACCGGCGACCTCGGGCGCCGCCTCCCCTTTGACGCGCAGCGCCATCAAGAGTGCCGCCACCTGTGCCGGGGTCCCCTCACCGCGCATGATGACGCCGAACGCGTCGCGAATGGCGGGAGCGTCCAGCGTTTCATGCATCGCCAGCCGACGGATCGCACCGGCTAACGCGTCCGCTCCGGTTTGACTGTTAGCGGGCATTGATCCGCTCGATCAACCGTTCGGGGAGCCGGCTGCGCGTTGCAATCAGGGAGATCACCAACCCGAGCAGGCGGACGCGCTCGATGTCGTCATCGATGTACACCCCACGCTGCGCCCGGTTGGTCATGTTCACCACGCCCACCAGCACGTCGTGATAAACGAGCGGAAAGCTGATGAAACTGCCGGTGGTGAAGTACTGGTCGCGCAGCAGCGGATGTTGTGAAGCATCGCGCACATCCTGCACCAGCAGCGGCTGACGTGCCGCCGCCACACGCCCCGCCACCCCATCGCCGATGCGCGTCCGCATCCCCTCGGTGATGTTCGGCGCCACGCCGCGCGCCGCCGCGAGATACAGGTAATCGGGCTCCGGCGCGCGGAGCATCAGCGAGCAGCGCTGCGCCTGCATGTCATCACCCACCAGCGTCAGCAGTGCATCGGCCAGCTCACGCGGGTCGGTGGTTTCGGCATCGATCGTGAGCGCACGGTCCAACAGGTACAGCGTCCGCGTCCGCTGCCGCAGCGCCTCATTGCGCCGGTGCAATTCCACATGCGCCTGCTCCAGCTGATGCACGGCCGTGGCCACCTGCTGCTCCGCCCGCTCGGCACGACGCACCGCCTTCCGTGCCTCTTCCGTCGCGCGCGCCGTCTCTGCCTCGAGCGACACCGCCAGCGCCGGATCCACCGTGGGCAGCTCCCGCGGCGTATCGCGGATCACCCGCAGTTCGCCCTCGAGCGCCCCGAGTTTGCGGACATACTCGCCATGGACGCGTTGCGTCACGTCCTCGAGCGTCCGTACCGCCTCCTCGCGCGCTTCCCGTTCTGCCAGCCGCGCGTACGCCAGATCGAACAGCGCCACCGCCGGCGCCAGTCGCTCGGTGCTGCGTGACCCGAAGATCTTTTTCGGTTCGTACAGCGCGAGCATCGCCCCCAGCGCCCCGTCCATCTGCATCCCACGCAGCGCGAGCACCCCCCCCTCGACCGCCGTCCCGAACCCGCACAGCCGGACATAGTCTGCCGTCCGGTCTGCCAGATCCACGAACTCCCCTCCGGTCAACAGCCGCTTCCGGATCCCCTCCGGCAGATGATCGAAGGTCGTTTCCAGGGAACTACTCTCGACCCTGGCGCCGGTCGGCTCGAGACGCTGCCGCAGCATATCTCGGCGGGCATCGTATTGGATCAGCGCGAGACGGGCCCCGCGATCGACATCAGCGAGCGATTCACCGAGGGCGATGAGCGCAGCATCGAGATCTGGCGCCGTGGCCAGGGCGTGCGCGAGCGATGGAAGGGTACGGGGAGCCATGCCACTGGAGAAAACGTCGGCGAGGTCAGCCGCGCAATGGTTGTGCTCGCGCGAGTTGAAGCAGACCCCCGGGGTGCCTAGCTTGCCTCCTTTCGTCACCCTCCCGCTTGTGGCCCCCTTGGACCCCGTGGATCCGCGCCCGATCCTCCTCGTGACTCAGTATGACGGAGGGCGCTTCGCCGGATGGCAGCGTCAGCCGGACGTGCGCACCGTGCAGGGCGACATGGAAGCCGTCCTCCAGCGGCTCTGCGGCACGCACATCCCCGCCGTGGGGGCGGGGCGGACTGACGCCGGGGTGCATGCCCACGGACAGGGGGTGGGCGTCCGCGTGCCGAGCAAGTGGGAACCGGCCGCGCTCCGCCGCGCCATGAATGCCCTCCTGCCGGACGACCTCTGGATTGCCGAGGCGCACCGAATGCATCCAGCCTTTCACCCCCGGCGGAGCGCCACGGCGCGCCGATATCGTTATCTTGTAGGGACAGACGAGGCGTCGCGGTCCCCTTTCCGCCGTCGCTATGAGTGGCCCCTTGGGCGTCCCCTCGATGCAGACGCGCTGCGGGAGGAAGCGGCGGCGCTCCTCGGGGAACACACGTTCCGGGCGTTCGCCGTGGCTCATACGGCGCCGGCTGACGATCACCACCGCTGCGTTATCGAACACGCCGCGTGGGTGCCTCGCGACGGCGGCTGGATGTTCGAGATCGAGGCGAACCGCTTCCTGCATCACATGGTGCGATTCCTGGTGGCAACAATGATCGAAGTGGCGCAGGGGCGACGGCCGCGCGGCGAGATCGCGCGGCTTCTCGTGGCCCCTGACAATTCGACCACGCCCGCTCCCGCCCCGCCGCAGGGGCTTTCGCTCATCCAGGTCCGATATCCGGACACCCTCTTCGCCGACGCCTGACGATCGTGCCGATGACGTCCTGGTCCCGTCCTTCCCTACTCGCTGCTGTAGCCGTTGTACTCGTCGGCTGCGAAAGCGCGACCCCCTCGGATTCCGAGGCGCAGCAGTCGCGCACCCTCCCCGCCGCCGCCCCGCTCCCCGGCGGCCCGGTCCCTGCGCAGACGGTGGACGCCTCGCGCCGCACCGCCATCACCACCGCGGTCGAGCGCGTGGCCCCCGCCGTCGTCACCGTCCAGACCGAAACGGTCGAGCGGGTCCCGGTCGATTTCTTCGAGTACTTCATGGGCGGCCGCTCCGGCGAGCGCCGCAACGCCGGCATCGGCTCCGGCTTCATTGTCCGCAACGACGGCGTGATCGTTACCAATGCCCACGTCATTGCCGGGGCCACCAAGGTCTCGGTCGCCCTGCGGGACGGCACCAGCTATGACGCCAAGGTCGTCGGCATGGATGAGGCCAACGATCTGGCCGTGGTGCGGATCGACGCCAAGAACCTTCCGGTCGCCCCACTTGGCACCTCCACGGCGCTCATCGTCGGCGAATGGACGATCGCCATCGGGAATCCGTTCGGCTTCGTCTTCGGTAATAGCGAACCCAGCGTGTCCGTGGGGGTGGTCAGCGGCGTTGGGCGCAACCTCGCCGGCCGAAACGAAAGCGGGGGCGCCACTGTGGACATGATCCAGACCGATGCCGCCATCAACCCCGGCAACTCCGGCGGACCACTCGTGAATGCCTCCGGCGAAGTCATTGGCGTCAACAGTTCGATCTATTCGCCCAGCGGTGGCTCCGTCGGACTCGGCTTTGCCATCCCCATCGATCGCACCAAGCGGATCGTGGAGGACCTGCTCGAGCACGGCGCCGTCCGCCAGCCGTGGGTCGGCATTCGCCTCCAGACGCCTCAGGCCCAAAGTGCGCGGGAAGTCGCCGCCGCCGGCGCCGTCGTGGCCCGCGTGGTCCCCGGTTCCCCCGCCGAAGCCGCCGGGGTGCGGGTCGGCGACCAGCTCATCGGCGCCGGCACCCGCCCGGTCCGCAACCCCTTCGACTGGGAAGCCCGCCTCCTTGACCTCCGCGTGGGGGAGAAGCTCCCCATCACCGTCCGCCGCGGGGGACGTGACGTCCGCCTTACCGTGACGGTGGCCGACGCCCCTGAGGTCAACGCCCAGAAGGTCACCGTTCTGCGCGAACTGCAGCTCATCACCCTCACCGATGCCATCCGGCAGGAACGTGGGATCGCCTCGAGCGCTGGCGCGTTGGTTTACAAGGTGTCCGACCGCATTCGCGAGGAGATCGGGCTCCAGGAAGGCGATGTGATTGCCCAGGTCGGCCAAGTGCGCATCAATTCGGCAGAGGCTGCCTCGGCGGCCATCGATCGTTATGGTGCACGCGGTGCCGTCTTCCTCGTGTTCGAACGTAACCGGCAGTACCTCCAGACGTCGTTCTCGCTTCGCTGATTTTTCCGCTGATTTTCGAGTCCGTGACCCCTCCCGATCGCACGACCTACAGCTCACCGCTCGCCGAACGCTACGCCTCGCGGGCCATGCTCCAGCTCTGGGGGCCACAAACGCGCTATGGCCTCTGGCGGCGTCTTTGGTTGGCGCTCGCGGAATCGCAACAACAGCTCGGGCTCGACATCCCGGACGAGGCAATCGCCGCCATGCGCGATCACCTCGACGACATCGACTTCGACGCCGTCGCGGCCTACGAGAAGAGCTTTCGGCATGACGTGATGGCCCATGTGCACGCGTTTGGGGATGTCGCGCCCGCCGCGCGAAAGTTCATCCACCTGGGTGCCACCAGCTGCTACGTCACCGACAACACGGATCTCATTCTCATGCGGCGCGGGCTCGCGCTGCTTCGCGACAAGCTGATCGACGCGCTCGACGCGCTCGGCGCCTTCGCGCGGGAATGGAAGGACATGCCGGCGCTGGGCTACACGCATCTGCAGCCTGCGCAGCTCACCACCGTCGGCAAGCGCGCGACCCTCTGGATGCAGGACATTCTGCTCGATCTGGACGACATTGAGCACCGCCTCGCCACCATGCCGTTCCGCGGCGTGAAGGGCACCACAGGTACGCAGGCCAGCTTCCTCACGCTCTTCGACGGCGATCATCAGAAGGTGCGCGAGCTCGATCGGCTCGTGACGACGCGCATGGGGTTCCTGCACTCGATCCCCGTGAGCGGCCAGACGTATTCGCGCAAAGTGGATGCGCAGATTCTGGGGGTCGTGGCAGGGATTGCCGCCACCGCCTCCAAGTTCTCTGGCGACATCCGGATGCTGCAGGCCTTTGGTGAAATCGAAGAGCCCTTCGAAAAGAACCAGATCGGCTCCTCCGCCATGGCCTACAAACGCAACCCGATGCGCTCCGAGCGTATCGCGGCCCTTGCACGGTTTGTGCTCTCGCTCGAGCCCAACGCCAACCAGACGCATGCGGTGCAGTACTTCGAGCGCACGCTCGATGATTCCGCCAACCGGCGCCTGGCGATTCCGGAGTCGTTCCTCGCCACCGACGCCATTCTCATCCTGTTGCAGAATGTCGCACGCGGCCTCGAGGTACATCCCGCGCGCATCCGTCGCCGCGTGGATGACGAACTCCCGTTCATGGCCACGGAAGAGCTGATCGTGCGCTACGTGCGTGCGGGAGGTGACCGGCAGGAAGCGCACGAAATCATCCGCGTGCACAGCATCGCCGCTGCCCGCGCCGTGAAGGATGGCGCCCCGCGCAACGACATGCTCGAGCGCCTCGCCGCCGACCCAACGTTTGGCATCCCGCTGGAAGATCTGCAGGCGATCGCTGACCCGACCCGCTTCGTGGGGCGCTCCCCGCAGCAGGTCGAGGAATTTCTCGTCGAGCATGTCACCCCGTGGCTCTCGCGTGAACGCGCGCCCGTGGAACTCGAAGAGGTGCGGGTATGACCGCAACCGCGAACGCGTCCGCGCTCGCCACGACCGACCTGCCACTGCCACTCGTGCGCCGTGGCAAAGTGCGCGACGTATATGCCGTGGACGACGAACGGCTGCTGCTCGTGACGACCGACCGCATCAGCGCCTTCGACGTGGTGATGCACGAACCCATTCCCTACAAGGGCGTGGTGCTCACACAACTCACCGCGTGGTGGCTGGCGCAGCTGTCCGGACGTATCGAGCACCATCTGCTCAGCGCCGACACCGACGAGATCATCCGGCAGGTCCCAGCGCTGTCGCCGCATCGCGCCGCACTCGCCGGCCGCAGCATGCTGTGCGTGCGTGCCGACGTGGTCCCTATCGAATGCGTTATCCGCGGCTACATCACCGGCTCGGCGTGGAAGGAGTACCGCGAGTCGGGAACGCTCGCCGGTGAGCAGCTCGCAAGCGGGCTGCGTGAATCCGATCGGCTCGAGCCCGCGATCTTCAGCCCCGCCACCAAGGCGGAAACGGGACACGACGAAAACATCACCATCCGTACGGTGATCGAACGCGTCGGCCCCGAGATCGCCGCGCAGCTAGAGCAGATGGCACGCACTGTCTACGAGTATGGACGTGACGCCGCCGAACCGCGCGGCATCATCGTGGCCGACACCAAGTTCGAATTCGGCTGGCGCGACGGTCGCCTCATCCTGATCGATGAAGTCCTCACGCCGGATAGCTCCCGCTTCTGGCCTGCCGATCACTACGAACCCGGACGCGGACAGCCCAGCTTTGACAAGCAGCCGCTCCGCGATTGGCTCGATGCCGAACGCCGCGCCGGCCGCTGGAATGGCGAGGCACCGCCGCCAACGCTCCCGGACGACGTGATCCGCGCCACCAGCCTGCGCTACCGTGACGCCTTCGCGCGCATCACCGGCACCCCATTGAACCTGGCCGCCCTCGGCCTCCCGGAGACTATTTGATGTTTGCCCGTGAAGGGTATCCGTTCATGCTTGGTGCTACGGCGCTCGCTGTGGCGCTTTTCGCCCTCGCCCTGCGCCAACGCTCGTGGACCATCTGGCTTGCCGCGTTTTTCGCGCTGGTCATCGCCCTGTGGGTAGCGTGGTTCTTCCGGAACCCCGAGCGCACCGGGGAGCGCGGTGATCACGTGGTGGTCTCCCCCGCCGATGGGCGCGTGGTGCTGATCACCAATCTCGAGGAACCGACGTTCGTCGGAGGCGCCACTACCCGGGTGTCGATTTTCATGAACGTCTTCGACGTGCATGTGAATCGGTATCCGGTCAACGGCACGGTGCAGCATGTGGTGCGCAAGGCCGGCAAGTTCCTCAACGCCATCACCGAAGCGTCGAGCGCCGAGAACGAACAGGCATCGGTGGGCATCGTGAGCGGCCCGCATCGCATCCTGGTGCGCCAGATCGCCGGGCTCATAGCGCGCCGCATCATCACTGACTCGAAGCCCGGCGACACCGCCGTGCAGGGCAGCCGCATGGGACTGATCCGGTTCGGCTCCCGCGTGGACGTGTTCCTCCCCCCGACGTCGACATTGCGTGTGGCCGTGGGCCAGCGCACGCAGGCGGGGCACACGATCATCGCTGACCTCCCGCAGGCGTGAGCGGCACGCCGCGCGACATCCGCACCGTGAAGGGGGAGCCGGTGGCTGAACGCCGCCGGCTGCGTCCACGCGCCGCGGTCGCCCTCCCCAACGGCTTCACGCTCGCCAACCTCTTCTTCGGCATCTTCGCCATCGTCGCCGCCTCGCGTGGCGACTTCGATGCCGCAGCCCGATACATCGTCTTCGGCGGCATCGCCGATACCCTCGACGGCCGCATCGCCCGCGCCACCAAGTCCGGGTCCCGCTTTGGCGAGGAACTCGACTCGCTCGTCGACGCGATCTCCTTCGGCACGGCACCGGCGCTCATCATGTACTTCGCCGTGTTCCAGAGTACGAAGTGGGAGTGGATCTTCTGCTTCTTCTTCACGGCGTGTGCGGTGATGCGCCTCGCGCGCTTCAACGTCGAACAAGCCGGTCGCAAGTCCACGCACTTCCAGGGGCTCCCCAGTCCCGCCGCCGGCGGCATCCTGGCCACGTACTACTGGTTCAGCCAGACGCCGCTCTACACCGAAACGATCGTTGCCGATCTCCCCTGGCA
>JBDKIJ010000071.1:0-10003 GCA_039797155.1 Gemmatimonadota bacterium
TTCCTGCGCCAGACCACGTACAACGAGGTGACGTGTCTGGCGATCGGATGTCCGGTGCCGGGCAGTACGGTGACCACGACGGTCGCCCCGGCCATTTCCATTGAGGCGCACTATCAGTGGCTTCTGGGACGCTCGCGCAATACGGCGGTTGGCTTCGGGTTCGGTGGCAAGCGGTATCTGGCCAGCGGCACCTTCCCGGAGTTCGTGCCAACCGGACGGCTGACGATCGGGTACACATTCGGACGCTGATCGTAAACCGCTGATCGTAATCCGCTGACTGCGTATGGGGTCAGCGGCGCGGTAGGAGCGAGAACACGTCGGCGAGCGCGGTGACGGTGGTGGTCGCGCCGGCCGCGATCAGCCGCTCGGGAGCGACGAGTTCCGCATAGCCGATCACGATCATGCCGGCCGCCGCCGCGCCTTGCACGCCCAGCGGTGAATCTTCCACCACCACGGTTCGCGCCGGATCAAAACCGAGCGTCGTTGCGGCGTGCAGAAAGAGGTCTGGCGCGGGTTTGGGACGCGGCACCTCCATCCCCGAGAAGCGCCGCCCCTCCGTGCGCGCGAGCAACCCGGTGCCGCCCAGCGTCGTCCGCATCTTGGCGTGTTCTCCATTCGACGCCACGCCGTAGGGAATGCCCGCTGCGTCCAGCGCATCGAGCAGATCCACGATGCCATGCACGGGCGTGATGTCGCGTTCGAGTGCCACCTGTACTTCCGCATAAAAGCGCGGGAGCAACTCCGCCGGCGCCGATTTTCCCATCATCTCCTCGACGATATGCACGCATCGGTGCATGGAGTTGCCGAGAAAGATCGACAGCGATTGCTCGGTGGTCATCGGCAGGCCGAGCTCGGTCAGGATGCGGGCCCAGGTGCCGTTGGTAATACGCTCGCTGTCGACGAGCACACCGTCGCAGTCGAAGAGGACCCCGTCGAGAACGGGAAGCAGCGGTGTACGCACCGTATCCGACGCGATGCTGGTCATTGCAGCGCCGCGCGCGCCTGAGCCACCTGCGCCGCGACCGCTTCCGGGCCGGTACCGCCAGCGATGTTGCGCGCGGCCAGCGACGCTTCAGCGCCCAGTGCATCGCGCGTGTCTGCCCCGAAGAGCGCATGCGCCTTCGTGAAGGCGTCGGCGGGCAACTCGGTCATCTCGATGCCGGCTTCCTCCGCCTGACGCACCAAGGCCCCCACGGCCCCATGCGCCTCGCGGAATGTCGCACCCTTCTTCACGAGATAGTCGGCGAGATCGGTGGCCATCATCGCACTCGATACCGCGGCGCGCATGCGACCGCGATCGAAGCGCAGCTCGGCGATCGCGCCCGCCATGGCCGGCAGCACGAGATGCAGCAGGTCGACGAGATTGAACAGGGCGCGCTTGTCGTCCTGCAGGTCCTTGCTGTAGCCGCTCGGGAGTCCCTTGATCGTGCCGACGATCGAAACAAGATCACCGAGCGCGCGCGCGCCGGAGCCGCGGGCGAGTTCGAACACATCCGGATTGCGCTTCTGCGGCATCATGCTGCTGCCCGTCGAGAAGCCATCGCCGAACTTCACGAAGCCGAATTCGCTCGAGCCGTAGATGATGAGATCTTCCGCGATGCGTGAGCAGTGCACAGCGATCATGGTGCCGACGAAGATCGTTTCCGCAATGAAATCACGATCACCGGTGGCATCGATGCTGTTCGGAGAGATGGCCTCGAAGCCGAGCTCCTCGCGCAGCAGGTCACGCGGGATCGGAAACGCCGAGCCGGCGATGGCGCCAGAGCCGAGGGGCAGGGTGGCCGCGCCACGCGCGGCGTTGGCGAGGCGCACGCGGTCACGCTGCAGCGGCCAGAAGTGCGCGAGCAGCCAATGCGTACCGCTGACGGGCTGGGCCCGCTGCAGGTGCGTATAGGCCGGCAGGATCGCGTCGGTCAGCGTCTCGGCCTGCATGAGCAGGGCCTGCTGCAGCTCGCGGATTGCCGTATCGAGTTTGGCGCAGGCGTCGATCGTCCAGAGGCGCGAGGCGGTTGCCACCTGATCGTTGCGCGACCGGCCGGTGTGTAGTTTGCCTGCCGGCGTCCCTGCTTCCTCGTGGAGGAGGCGGTCGATCATGGTGTGGATGTCTTCGTCGGTCGCGATCGGCTGTGCGCCATCGGCGAGGCGCATGGCGACCCGATCGAGTCCGGCACGCACCGCGTCGGCTTCGTCGGCGGTGTACACCCCCGCGTGACTCAGCGCGCGTGCCCACGCCTTGGACAGGCGGATGTCATGGGGCCAGAGCCGGAAGTCGGTGCCGATCGAGCGGTTGATCGCATCAAGGAGCGGCGACGGGCCGCCGGCGAAGCGCCCGCCCCAGAGCTTATGGGTGCCGGATTCGGAGGAAGAAGACATGGCGCGAAAGGTAGCGGCTCAGGAATAAATCAGGATCGATTCAGGACGCGATGTACGCGCGCAGCTTGCGGAGGACGCGTTCGCGCCCTTGGGCACTGCGGCAGATGATGAGGACCGTGTCATCGCCGGCGATCGTGCCGGCGACGTCGGGCCATTCGAGCTGGTCGAGCGCTTCGGCAACCGGCTGTGCCCCGGACTTCATGGTCCGCGCGACGACGAGTGCCTCGACCCCTTCGACCCGCACCAGGAGCTCGGGGAGCATCCGCTCCAGCCGGGCGAGCGCCTGCTCGCTGCCGCCCTGATCGGGGAAGGCATAGCGGGGGCGCCCCTGCGCGTCGGGGATGCGTGCGAGCCGCAGCTCCCGGAGATCGCGTGAGAGGGTGGACTGCGTCACCTCCCATCCTTTCTTGCCGAGGAGGAGGCGGAGCTCCTCCTGACTCGCCACGGTGCGCGTCGAGACGAGGTCGCGAATGGCCTGATGACGGTCGTGTTTGTCGGACACGGGGTGCTCCGGAGCCTGGGCGGAGCGCCACCAATTGACGCCCCACGAATTCATGCGAAATTTATGCGATCATCCTGCGAATTTATGCAGTCTCCCTGCATAGCGTACACCCCCCGGCCTTTCCGTCGATGCCTCGGCGGATGACCGGGGTTCACCGTTTGGCTCCATCCGATCGTGTCAGGTTCTTCGTCCGCATCCATGTATCGTGTCGGGGTGTTGGGGGCGTCCGGCTACTCCGGGCGCGAGCTGTGTGCGCTCATTGCCGGGCATCCACAGCTGTCGCTGGCGTTTGCGACGGCGAACACGCAGCGCGGCACCACGTTACGTGTGCGCGCGGCGCAGCAGGTGCACGACATTCCGCTCATCGCCCCGGAGGAGGCCGATCTCGCGGCGGCGGATCTCGTCTTTGCGGCGCTGCCGCATGGTGCGAGTGCCGAATGGGTGGCCAAGGTGGTGGCCGCGGGCTCACGCGTGGTGGACCTGTCGAGTGATCTGCGCCCCGGTCATGGTGGTGTGACACACGCACTGCCGGCCGGCGTCCCTGCAGACGCGCCGTATGGGCTTCCCGAACTGTTTCGTGAGCCGATCCGTGGCGCACGCGTGGTTGCGAACCCCGGCTGTTACGCCACCAGCATCCTGGTGGCGCTCGCACCGCTGGCGAAGGCCGGGCTGATCGCACCGGGGGCGACGGTGAACATTGCGGCGGCGAGTGGCGTGAGCGGCGCTGGGGCGTCGCCGAAGCTCGAACTGCTCTTTGCCGAAGTGACGGAGGATTTCCGCGCGTATGGCGTGGGCAATAGCCACCGGCATCTCTTCGAGATGCGCGATACGCTGGGCCGACTCGGTGCCGACTGCGATCTGCTGTTCACGCCGCATCTGCTCCCGGCCAACCGCGGCATCCTCAGTACGATCACGGTGCCGTTGGCGCGCCCGCTCACCGATGCCCTCGAACCGTTCCGCGCCGCGTACGCCGATGAGCCGTTCGTCGAACTGACTACAGCGCTCCCCGCGCTCAAGGACGTGCAGCACCGCAACGTCGTGCGGATCGGCGCCGTGCTCCCCGCCGGGATGCGCCAGCCGACGCTGCTGGTGTTCAGCGCGATCGACAATCTCGTGAAGGGCGCCGCGGGTCAGGCGGTGCAGAACGCGAACCTGATGCTGGGACTCGCCGAGACCGCCGGGCTACCGCTGTGAGCGGGGCACGCGAGAAGGTGCCGCTTGTCGTGGTGAAGCTTGGCGGGCGCACCCAAAGCGATCCCGCACTGCCGGCGGCACTCTCGGCACTCTGGCAGGCGACCGGTGGCCGCGTGGTGGTCGTGCACGGTGGCGGTGACCAGATCAGTGCGCTGCAGCGGCTGCGGGGGGAGGAGCCGGTGTTCATTGGCGGGCGTCGCGTCACGACTGACACGGCCCTCGAACTGGTGCGCATGGTCCTCTCCGGACTCGCCAACAAGCAGATGGTGTCGGCGCTCGTCGCCGCCGGGGCTCCCGCCGTCGGCATTTCCGGCGAGGACGCGGCGCTGCTGCGCGCGACGCCGATCGATCAGGCACAGTTCGGCTGGTCGGGGTCGCCGGCCGATGTGCATCCGCGCGTGGTTCATGCGCTGCTCGATGCCGGCTTCCTTCCCGTGATTTCCCCCGTGGCGGCGCGCGAAACGGGCGCTGGGGCGGGGGCCTACAACGTGAACGGTGACGATGCCGCCGCGGCGATTGCCGCTGCCATCGGCGCCGGCGAACTGTTTCTGATGGCCGATGTCCCCGGCGTGCTCGACGGCGACAAGGTGCGGATCCCGTCGCTCACGATGGCCGCGGCGCGCGATCTCGTCGCCAGTGGCGTGGCCGGTGGTGGAATGGCGGCCAAGCTCGATGCTTGCGCGATGGCGCTGCAGGGCGGCGTGGGGCGCGTGCGCATCGGCGATCTCGCCGCGCTCACCGTACCCGATGCCGGCACGACGTTCGTTTCCTGAAGTCTTTGCCTGACTGATTTCCCGGACACACTCCCCATGACTGCCTCGACCGCTCCCGCTCCCGCCTCCACACCCGCGTCGCTGTCGCCCATTCTCGGCACGTATAAGCGTCAGGCGCCGCTTTTCGTGCGCGGCGACGGGGTGCATATGATCGACGAGCATGGGAAACGGTATCTCGACTTCGTCGCCGGGATCGCCGTGACGTCGCTCGGTCACAATGACCCGGGGGTCAACGGCGCCGTACAGGAAGCGCTCGCGGCCGGGCTGATTCATACCTCGAATCTCTATCGCACCGCGCCGGGTGAAGCGCTGGCGCAGTGGTTCGTCGATCACTCGTTCGCGTCGAGCGTGTTCTATGCCAACTCGGGCGCCGAGGCCAACGAGGGCGCGTTCAAGTTCGCGCGGCGGTGGGCCGGCTCGACGGGGAAGGAGGACAAGGTCGGTATTGTCGCGCTGCGCGGCTCCTTTCACGGGCGCATGCCCGGTACGCTCGCGGCGACCGATCGGCCCGCGTACCGGCTCCCCTTCCGTCCGCTGATGGGGGGCGTGACGATCGCGGAGCGGGACATTGCCGAATTGCGCACCGTGCTCGATCCCGAGACCGTGGCGGCGGTGATCGTCGAGCCGATCCAGGGTGAGGGCGGGGTGCGCGTGGTGGAGACGGAATTCCTCCAGCAGCTGCGCGCGCTCACCACGGAGCGGAACATCCTGCTGATTGTCGATGAGATCCAATGCGGACTTGGCCGTACCGGCTCCTTCTTCGCGTACGAGCAGCTGGGGATCGTCCCCGACATGCTCACCATCGCGAAGCCGCTCGCCAACGGGCTGCCGATCGGCGCGATCCTGGTGAACGAGGCGGTCGCGCGGGTGATGCAGCCGGGTGATCATGGGACCACCTTCGGCGGCGGTCCGCTGCTGGCGCACGTCGCGCATCATGTGGTGCAGCGGCTCTCCGATCCGACGCTGCTCGCGCATGTGCGTGATACGGGCGCGTGGTTCGGCGCGCAACTCGAGGGGATCGCCGCACGCACGGGAAAGATTCGTGCGATCCGCGGCAAGGGGCTGATGTGGGGGATGGACACGCACGAGCCGGCAGCGGCGATCATCGCGCGCGCGTTCGCGCAGGGGCTGCTGCTCGTCAGCGCCGGTGAACACACGCTGCGTTTCCTTCCGCCGCTGGTGATCACGCAAGCGGAGCTTGGCGAAGGATTGGCGATTCTCGAACGCGCGATTCAGGACGCCGCGTGATCACCCACTAGTGCAATTCCGGATTCGGCGCAATATTCCCGCTGCCTGCACGAGCCTCCGTGTTCGGTGCGGGATTTATCACGCGTCATGCACGCGTGATTCTCCCGCGTAGTATCGCTGGTCGTGTGGCACGAACACCGGCAGCATGATCCCTGTCTTGACGCATCGATCCGGCGATGCGTTCGAGGCCGGACGGGGATGCCGGTGCCGCGCCGACACCATGTCCTGACGAAGTAGTCCCAGTGCCGACGAATTCTCTGCTGAATTCGTCGGCATTTTCCGTTTTCGCGTTAGTTTTTTCTCATGACTCCTTTCCGTCGCCCGATGCTCCGTCACGCTGCGCTGCTGACGTCGATCGCCACACTTGGCGCGCTCCGTCCGGCCACCCTGATCGCCCAACCGGAGAAGCCGACGCTTGTCGTGCAGATCACCGTCGATCAGCTACGCCCCGACTATCTCGATCGGTATGCCGCGCAATTCACCGGCGGGCTCAAGCGGCTGCTCACGCAGGGCGCGTTCTTCCCGAACACCGTGCACGATCATGCCACCACGGAGACCGCGCCCGGCCATGCGACGCTCTGGTCGGGGCGGTTCCCGGCAAACAACGGGATCGTCATCAACGACCTCGGGGTGGCGGATGCCCAGATGCCGCTGCTGTTCGGGCGTGGCGGCGGCGCGTCGCCGTGGCGGTTCCGTGGCACGGCGCTCTTCGACTGGATCCGCTTCCGCGATCAATTCAGCCGAGCGCTCTCCGTGTCCCGCAAGGACCGCGGCGCGATCCTGCCGCTCGGGCGTGCGCGGCAGGCGGTGTACTGGTACGCGCTCGATGGGCGATTCACCACGAGTCGCTACTATGGCGACACGGTGGCCACGTGGGTGCAGCGCTTCAATACGGAAGATCGGGCCGCGGGGTATCTCGGGCGGGAGTGGACCCCGCTGCTCGCGGACAGCGCCTACCGCGAAAAGGATGATGTCACGTGGGAGCACAGCGGCAAGGACTACGTCTTCCCGCACAAGCTGGTGGTCGATCGTCGACAGGGTACGTACGAGCTCCCCGATTATCCGTGGATGGATGATCTCACGGTCGACTTCGCCCTCGCTGGCGTGCAGGCGATGGACCTCGGCAAGGGACCGTCTACCGACGTGCTGGCGGTCTCGCTGTCCACGACCGATGCGATCGGTCACGCCTATGGTCCCGACTCCAAGGAGCTGCACGATCAGATCCTGCGTGTCGACCGGAATCTCGGCCGTCTGATCGATTCGTTGTACAAGCTCCGCGATAGCACCCGGATCATCTTCGCGCTCGGTTCCGATCACGGCGTGACGCCGTATCCCGAAGCGGCGTTTTCGGGAACCGATCCGGATCGGGGTCGTGTGGATGTGCGTCCGGTGATCGACAAGGCGCGGAGCGCCCTCGCGTCACGCGGCATCGAAGGGGATGCGCTAGTGTATCAGGACAAGATCATCATGCTCGATCGGGCGCGGCTGGTCGCGAAGGGAGTGCCGTTCGACTCCGTGGTGACGGCGCTGCGTGCGCAGCTGCTCGCCATTCCCGGTATGGACCGCGTGGATCGGGTGAGCGGGCTGGCGGCGGCGGCAGCCAAGGGGGACATGATTGCCCGTCGCTGGCGGCAGGCGCTCCCCGCCGACATGCCCGCCGTACTGACCGTGACCTTCAAGCCGGGGTACTACGTGTACACCACGCGCTATGCCACGCACGGCATGCCGTACGATCTCGATGCCCGCATCCCCGTGCTGTTCATGGGCCCCGGTTTCCGCGCCGGCCGCTTTCCACAGCCGATCCGTTCGGTGGACGTCGCGCCGACGCTGGCTGCGCGCCTTGGCATTCCGCCGACGGAGCCGCTTGATGGCCGCGTGTTGTCGATGGTGCTGACCGCTGATGAGCGTTCACCGCGCCTTCGATGAGCTCCGCTTCGGCGGGCACGTCCTGAACCTGCGGACGCTGCAGCCGACGGCGTTGCAGGCGAAGACGCTCGTGGAGTCCTGGCTTCGCGAGCGACAGGTGACCGGGGCCGAGGAGGCGCTGGTGATCACCGGGCGCGGCAACAACAGTGTGGATGGCTATTCGCCGGTGCGGGAGACCATCGTGCAGCTGCTGCCGTCGCTTCGCCGCCGCAATGTGATTGCGACGTATGCGGAGCATACGCCGGGGTCGTTCGTGGTGACGTTCGCGCCGGTGAAGGCGCTCTTCGAGGTGCCGAAGCGGCGACGCGAGAAGCCGGAGCCGGTGCCGCGTCCCCCGTCGCTCGATGCCCTTGAGGCGGAGACGGTGCGGCAGCTGCGCGATCTGGCGATGCTGTCGCTGGCGGCGCTGGGGCTGTTGTCACCAACGCGTGCGCAGCTCGAGGATGAAATGCAGCGGCAGTTCACGGTGCTGTCGGCGGCGCTGCCGTCTGGTGCGGATCAGGAGGCGCTGTTGCAGCAGGCGATGTTGCGTGCGGCGGCGGAGTACGAGGCAGAGTGAGCGGGGCCATGGAGCCATTCGCGCCGCGCTATGCCCGCCAGATCGGCCTCCGCGGGTTTGGTGCCGAGGGGCAGGCGCGATTACGCGCGGCCCGGGTGCTGATCGTGGGGGTTGGCGGGCTTGGTTCACCGGCCGCGATGTATCTCGCCGCCGCTGGAGTCGGTGCGCTGACGCTGGTCGATACCGATACGGTTGATCTGTCCAACCTGCATCGTCAGCTGTTGTTCAGCACCGATGACGTCGGGGAGGCGAAGCTGCAGGTGGCACAGGCGCGTCTGGCCGCACTCAATCCGGACGTGGCGATCACGGTGCAGGACGCGCGGCTCACGGCGGCGAACGCACAGGCGTTGGTGGCAGGGCATCACCTCGTGATCGATGCCACCGACAACTTCCCGACCCGGTACGCGTTGAATGAGGCCTGCCTCGCGCACGGGGTGCCGTTCGTTTATGGGAGCGTGGCCCGCTTCGAGGGGCAGGTGAGCGTTTTTGCGGCGCCTGATGGTCCCTGTTATCGCTGCCTCTTTCCGACGATGCCGGCGCCCGGCACCGTGCCGACGTGCGCAGAGGAGGGGGTGCTGGGGGTGGTGCCCGGGGTTATCGGGGTGGTGCAGGCGACTGAGGCGATCAAGTGGATCACCGGGATCGGAACCCCGCTGGTCGGTCAATTATTGTTGATGGACCTGCTGACGCACGACACGCAGCGCATCCGCGTGGCGCGGCGTCCGTCGTGTCCCGCGTGTCAGGCGCGGAGCACCACCGTTCCCGCCGTTTCCTCTCCTCTTCCCGTCATGGTTGAACATTGTACGCCGGCCGAAATCGTGGCCCTGCTCGCCGGTGAGACGCCGCCGCTGATTCTCGATGTGCGGGAGCCGTGGGAGTACGAACTGGCGCATCTGGAGGGGAGCACGCTGGTCCCACTGGCGACGCTTCCGGAGCGGGCCAATGCGCTCGATCCACATCAGTCCTATGCGCTGCTCTGTCATCATGGGATGCGCAGCGAAATGGCGGCGAACTGGCTGGCGCAACATGGATTCACGAAGCTGATCAACATCGATGGCGGGATCGACGCCTGGAGCGTCGAGGTGAATCCCGCGATTCCCCGCTACTGACGCGCGTCGCGCGATTCGGAGTGTACCATGGCTGACATTTCCTGCTCCCGTTGCGGTCAGACCCGTGAAGGGTTCGCCCGTCCCCCGTTTCCCGGGGCGATCGGACAGCGCATCGTGGGCGAGATCTGCAAGACCTGCTGGGGCGAATGGCTCAAGCAGCAGACGATGCTGATCAATCACTACGGGTTGAACGTGATGGATCCCCAGGCGCGGACGTTCCTGACGCGCAACATGGAGGCGTTTCTCTTCAAGGCAGGGCAAGGAGAGGACGTGGACACGTCGAAACAGGGGACGATCAACTGGTGAGCACTGGGTGAGG
>JBDKIJ010000072.1:0-3716 GCA_039797155.1 Gemmatimonadota bacterium
CCGCGACCCAGTCACCCCTCTGCACCGACGGGCCACCCTCGCCCGTCGCGGGAGTCCATTCGTGAACGTCGTCCGCTCACTCCTCGTGGGGCTCGCCGCCGTCGCCAGTACGGCCGCCGGCACCCTCGGAGCCCAGCAAGCGTCCCGCACTGAACCCGTCGCCGGGCTGCGCAACAACGCCACCGGCTTCCACGCCCTCGTCGGCGCCAAGGTCGTCACGGCACCCGGCCAGACCCTCGAGAACGCCACCGTCGTCATCCGGAACGGCCTCATTACCGCCGTCGGCGCCGGGATGACCCCGCCCGCCGGCGCGCGCGTCTGGGACCTCAAAGGCCTGACCATCTACCCCGGCTTCATCGACGCCCACGCCGACCTCGGGATGGACGCCGTCCCCCAAGGCGGTGACGTCGGCCCGACCCACTGGAATCCGCAGGTCCGCGCCTGGTTTAGCACCACGTCGAACCTCAAGGACGACACCACCCGCCGAGTCGCCCTTCGCTCCCTCGGCTTCGGTACCGCCCTCGCCGTCCCGCGTCAGGGGATCTTCCGCGGCACCGCCTCCGTCGTGAACCTCGCCGACGGCGGCGCCCGCGAGCGGGTCCTTCGGCCAGACCTCGTCCAGAGCATCGGCTTCTCGCGCTCCTTCGCGCTGGGCGGCATGTACCCCAACTCCACGATGGGGACCACCGCGCTCATGAAGCAGACGTTCCTCGACGCGGAGTGGTACATCCGCGCGTGGGGCGCCTATGAGACCAGCGGCCGCTCGATCCTCCCGCCGGAAACCAGTGAAGCGCTCGCCGCTCTCGGGAACGCCGTGCAAGGCAAGCAGGCCGTCCTCTTCCAGACGGACAGCGAAGAGGAATACCTCCGCGCCTTCAAGCTCGCCGGCGAGTACAAGCTCACGCCGTGGTTCCGCGGCAGCGGGCAGGAATACCGCCTCGTCGACGTGCTCAAGACGCGCACGCAGCCACTCATCGTGCCGCTCAACTTCCCCGACGCGCCGAATGTCGTGAACCCGGAAGCGGCGATGAACGTCGGCCTCGCCGACCTGCGTCACTGGTACCTCGCGCCCACCAACCCGGCGCAGCTTGCCAACGCCGGCGTGCCGTTCGCCATCACCGCCGACGGCCTCTCGTCGCTCAATCAGTTCCTGCCGAATCTCCGCGTCGCCGTCGCGCGTGGCCTCACGCCAGACAAGGCGCTCGCCGCACTTACCACGGTGCCGGCGCAGTGGCTCGGGATCGACAAGACGCACGGCACGATCGCCGTCGGCAAGGCCGCGAACCTCGTCATCAGCGAAGGCAATCTCTTCACCGAAGAGGCGTCGATCCGTGACGTGTGGGTGCAGGGGCAGCGGTACGGCGTGACGCGTCCGCCGCAGGTCGACCCGCGCGGCACCTGGGCGATCAGCTCCGAAGACGCCGGCACCTTCAAGACGGCGACGATCCGCCTCGAAGGCCCGCTCAATCGCATCCGCGGCACCATCGAAGCCGCCGGCCGTCGCCCGGTGAACATCAGCAACGTGCGCATCACCGCCGAAACCGGCCGCCTCGAAGCCACCTTCGCCGGCGAACCGTTCGGCCTTGAAGGCTCCGTGCTTCTCTCGGGCTCCGTGCGCGAAGGCGAATTCTACGGCTGGATGTCGCTGCCGAGTGGCACCGACGCGAGCTACAAGGGCACACGCACCGAAGCGTTCGAAGGCCCCGCACGCGGCGCCGTGGCGGTGAAGGTGCCGAAGATCGACCTGCCGTTCATCCGCCCCGCGATGGAATTCGGCCGCAGCGCCGCTCCCGAAATGCCCGCCGCACTGGTGGTGCGCAACGCCACCGTGTGGACGCAGGGACCGCAGGGCAAGATGGACAACGCCGACCTCCTCGTGCAGGGCGGCAAGGTCGTGAAGGTCGGGCCGAAGCTCGCCGCGCCGAAGGGCGCTGTCGAGATCGACGCGACCGGCAAGCATGTCACGCCGGGGCTCATCGATCCGCACACGCACGGCGGCGTCAGCTCGGTGAACGAGTCGGGCTTCGCGATCGTCCCCGAGGTGCAGATGGGCGACGTCATCACGCACAACAACATCTGGTTCTATCGGCAGCTTGCGGGTGGCCTGACCACCACGATGATCAAGCACGGCTCCGCCAACCCGATCGGCGGCGAGAACGTGTTCGTGAAGACGCGCTGGGGCTCGCTCCCCGACGAGTACAAGATCGCCAACGCGCCGCGCACGGTGAAGTTCGCGCTGGGTGAAAACCCGAAGCGCAGCCCGACGCGCTATCCGAACACGCGCATGGGCGTGCAGGAAATCATCCGCGACCACTTCCTCGCCGCGCGCGATTACGAAAAGGAATGGAAGCGTTGGGAGAAGGAGAAGACCGGCCTCCCGCCGCGGAAGGATCTCCGCATGGAAGCGCTGCTCGACATCCTGAACCAGAAGCTGCTGGTCTCATCGCACGGCTATCGCGGTGACGAGTTCCTCGCGCTGATTCGTCTCGCCGAAGAATTCGGCTTCCGCGTGCAGACGCTGCAGCACGGCGTCGAAGCGTACAAGATCGCCGACGAGCTCAAGAAGGCCGGCACCGCCGCCGTGGTGTGGAGCGACTGGGGCGCGTTCAAGCTCGAATCGTACGATGCCACCTCGTACAACGCGCGCCTGCTGATGGAAGCGGGCGTCGTGACGTCGCTGCACTCCGACGACAACGAGATCTCGACGCGCATGAATTGGGAAGCGGGCAAGCTGCTCCGCAGCGGCGTCAACGAGATCGACGCGATGAACACCGTGACCATCAACGCCGCGAAGGCGATTGCGATCGACAAGCGCGTCGGCTCGCTCGAGGCCGGCAAGGACGCCGACTTCGTGATCTGGAACGGCAACCCGCTCTCGCAGTTCACGAAGGCCGAGCAGACGTGGGTGGATGGACGTCGCTACTTCTCGCTCGACGAAGACAAGCTGCTGCGCGAGGATGTCGCGAAGCAGCGCGCCCAGCTGATCCAGGCCGTGCTCGCCGCCGCGCCGTCTGATGCACCCGCCGCCGGTGGCGCCCCCGCGCGCGGCCGTCCGGGCGCCAACAAGGGAGACAAGTAATCATGTACAACACTCGACAGATCGCGCGCACCATCGCGCTCACGTTGGCACTCGGTGCCGTCGGCGTGTTCGCGCCGACCGCCGCACACGCGCAGGTGGTGATCCCCACCGCCGCGCAATCGGCACCCGTCGTGCTCAAGGGCGCCACCATTCACACGGTCACCAAGGGGACCATCACCAACGGCACGATCGTGATGGATCGCGGCAAGATCCTCGCGATCGGTGGCCCGGAAGTCGCCACACCGCGTGGCGCGAAGGTGATCGACTACACCGGCAAGCATATCTACCCAGGGCTCATCGACGCATACAGCGCGGTCGGCATCACCGAAATCGGATCGGTCGATGTCTCCAATGACATCAACGAGCTGGGTGACTTCAACCCGAACGTGCGCCCGGAAGTCGCGGTGAACCCCGAGAGCCGGCACATCGGTACGACGCGCAGCGCCGGCGTACTCGTGGCCTTCTCCACCCCCGGCGGCGGCGTGATCTCCGGCATGTCCTCCGCGATGTCGCTTGAAGGGTGGACCTGGGAAGAGATGTCGATGAAGGGCTCGGCCGCACTCAACGTGAACTGGCCCGACCCGAACGCGCGGCCGCGCCGCTTCGGCGGTGGCCCGCCGCCGGGGATGGGTGGCCG
>JBDKIJ010000073.1:0-6126 GCA_039797155.1 Gemmatimonadota bacterium
CGAACGAGCTGCCGAATAGCGGTCTCCTGTTTCCGCTCAGCATCCGTGAATCCGAGTCCGCGCGGCCGCTCGTGCGCACGATTCTCGGCATCGATGAGGAAGCCGGGAGCCTGACCTTCGCTGGCGATATGCCCGAAGGGTTTCGCGCGCAGCTGATGAAAGCCAATGTGGATCGGCTCGTGGATGGTGCCCACGGTGCCGCGCTGGCTGCAGCCAACGAGTCGCACGGCTCGCCAGCCCTCGCGCTTCTGATCAGTTGCGTCGGCCGGAAGCTTGTCCTCAAGCAACGTGTCGAAGAGGAATTGGAAGCGGTTCGGGACGTTCTGGGGAACGACGTGGCGATGATCGGCTTCTACTCGTACGGCGAAATCGCGCCCGCCAGCGACTCCCGGTGCAGCGAGCTGCACAACCAGACGATGACGATCACGACGATCGATGAACGCTGAGTCGACCCATAAGCTTCTGGCGCGTCAGGTGCGCCGGCACTTCGGGTCATTCGAAGCCCTGCCTCCGACACTCCTCCCGTTCCTGCAGGTCGTCGATCAGGCGTATCGCCAGGCGGATGAAGACCGGGCGATGATGGAGCATTCCCTTGAGACCGTCTCCGGGGAACTCGAGGATCGCTTGCGCCGCATGCAACAGGCGATTGGTGAGCGGGAAGAGCTACAGCAGACGCTCGCCAAACTGGAATCGACGCAGGAGCAGCTGCGCCAATCGCAGAAAATGGAAGCCATCGGTCAGCTCGCCGGTGGCGTCGCGCACGATTTCAACAACCTGCTCACGGTGATCGATGGCAACGTGGCGCTCGTCGTCGATACGCCGGAGCTACCGGACGTAGCACGTGAGCTGCTCACCGAAGTCACGACCGCCACAAATCGCGCGGCACAGCTGACTAGCCGACTTCTGGCCTTCAGCCGCAAACAGACGCTGCGCACCTCGGTCTTCGATCTGGCTGAAACCGTGCAGGGGCTGACGTCAATGCTGCGGCGTGCCATTGGCCCCACCATCGCCCTGCAGACGGATATTTCGTCCGTGCATGTGCGTGCCGATCGCAGCCAGATGGATCAGGTCTTGCTCAATCTGGTGATCAATGCCCGCGACGCCATGAACGGCGCCGGCAGCCTGCGCGTACGGTGTGGCGGACGTAGCCTCGCGGACGAAAGTCGCGGTGTTCAGGGGGATACGATTCCCCCCGGCCACTACGCGATGTTGTGCGTGTGGGACTCGGGTCCGGGTATTCCGGCCGAGCTGCACGATCGGATCTTCGAGCCGTTCTTTACCACCAAGGCCCCCGGTGAAGGGACAGGGCTTGGCCTCTCGATGGTGTACGGACTGGTACGCCAGTCCGGGGGCTATGTACGGCTGGAGAGTACCCCGACCGATGGCACGCGCATCGAGATCCTGCTGCCGAGCCATGCATCGATGCCCACCACACCGGTTGTCACCATGCCGGCGGCCGGGAGCAGCCCGATCGCGCCGTACTCGATCCTTGTCGTGGACGATGAAGACGCCGTGCGTCGATTGGTGTGCACCGTCCTGCAGCGTCAGGGATTCTTCGTGCAGGACGCCGCCAATGGACGGGAGGCGCTGGGTGTGATGGCCGTGCGTGAATCGCCGCTCGATCTGGTGATCACGGATATCGTGATGCCCGAGATGGGTGGACGCGAATTGGCCGGCCACATTCACGGTTTGGACGCTGAGCTGCCGATCCTCTTCATGTCCGGATACAGTCGGGAGGAAATGGCGGATCATGGGGGACAGTTGCGTGAAGGGGTGACGTTGTTGGCCAAGCCGTTCAATGTGAGTCAGCTGCTGTCTGCGGTACGCATGATGCTTCCCGAAGGTGCGACCCCGCGTAGCACCAACGTCCCATCGCTCTCGGCATAACCATGGATGACACCACGGAGCGGACACCGCCGACCATGCCCGTGATGTCGGTCGGTGATATCTCTCCGGACTCGTTTCGCACGGCGGCGCACGCGGCCGTCGACTGGATCGCCGATTATCTCGAGCAAGCGTCACACCCGGTGCGGAGTCGGGTGGCGCCGGGCGACATTCGGCGCGCGCTGCCCGCCGCACCACCGTCGCAGGGCGAAGCACTCGATGCGATGCTCGCCGACTTCCAGCAGACGATCGTTCCAGGGATCACGCACTGGAACCATCCGGCGTTCTTCGCCTATTTCGCGAACTCGGCGTCCTATCCGGGCATTCTCGGCGAATTGCTGGCGGCGGGACTGAACGCCAACGGTATGTTATGGATCACGAGTCCGGCGGTCACCGAACTCGAGGTCCTCACACTCGATTGGCTCCGCCAGCTGATGGGACTCAGCGACGGGTGGTTCGGCGAGATCACCGACACGGCCAGCGTCAGTACGTTCTACGCCTTGGCCGCCGCGCGTGAACGGGCAGGCTTGGACGTTCGTACGAAAGGCATGGCCGATCGCGCCGATCTGCCGCGCTTACGCGTGTACTGCAGCGAGCACGCCCACTCGTCCATTGACAAGGCGGTCATCGCCCTCGGATTGGGGCACGAGAACCTCGTGAAGATTCCCACCGATGCGCAGTATCGTCTGCGGCCGGACGCGCTCGACGCCGCCATCACCGCAGACGTCGCTGCCGGTTTTCGGCCGATCGCGGTGGTGCCCTGCGTGGGTACCACCAGCATCACGAGCGTCGACCCGGTGCGTGCCGTAGTCGAGATCGCTCGGCGCCATCAATGCTGGGTACACGTGGATGCGGCGTATGGCGGCGTGACGGCCATCGTCCCGGAAATGCGCTGGATGATGGACGGGGTCGATGCCGCCGATTCCTTCGTGGTGAATCCGCACAAATGGCTTTTCACGCCGATGGATTGCTCGGTGTTCTACACGCGCGACCAAGAGGCGGTGAAGCGGGCCTTCGCGCTCCTCCCCGAGTATCTCGTCACCGCGACCACCGGCGACGATACGATCAATCTGATGGACTACGGCATCCAGTTGGGGCGACGGTTTCGATCGCTCAAACTCTGGATGGTGATTCGGGCATTTGGCGCGGATGGGTTGGCGGAACGCATTCGGTATCACTGTGAACTGGCACGCGAATTTGCCGGCATGGTGCATTTCGAGGGAGCCCCGTGGGAACTCACCGCACCCGTCACGATGTCGCTGGTCTGTTTCCGCTATGCTCCGGCCGGCCTCTCGGAAGATGCACTTGCGGCACTGAACGGACGGATCATGGAAACCGTGAACGCACGCGGCCATGCCTACCTGTCGCACACCAGGATCGACGGGCGCTACATGCTGCGGCTCGCCATCGGCAACATCCGGACTGATCGGACGCACATCGAAACCGCCTGGTGTGAACTTCGCGACGCGGCGGCCGCCGAGCGATCAGGCGTGAGCGCTACGCGCTGACATCGCGCCGACGTGCGGCCTTGCGCTCCGCACGCGCGCGGCGCCAGCGGAGAAACAGCACGACGGCAATCGTCAGCAGAATGGCGCCGACCGCTTCGCCCATCCGGCTGAGATGTCCCATCGCCGTGATGGCAGCCCCACCCGCTGCATACCCGAGTACCGTGTACACGGCCGTCCACGCCAGTGAGCCCAACAGCGAGACCGGCAGATAGATGTAGAAGGGCACACGCGCTGCGCCGGCAGCGAGCGGCAACACGATGCGCAAACCAAAGGCAAAGCGGACAAAAAAGGATGCCTTGAGCGGATTGCGTCGGACCACACGGAGCGCGACCGTGCCCGTCGCCCTCGTGCGGGGAAAGCGGCGACGGATCCAATCCCAGCGCCAGAACCCGACCAGATACAACAGCGTGGTCGCGACCCATCCGCCGATGGTGATGGCCGTCACCACGGACATCACGCGCAAATGTCCCTCGCTGGCGGCGATCCCGCCGAAGATGGGACTCAGCTCCTCGGCCAGGATCGCTGACGCGCCGAGCACCCAATAGGCCCACGGGCTGTCCATCCAACGGGATAGCCACCCGGCCGCTTCCACCAGGAGCGGAAACGGCGTGACGAGAGCAGCAGTCACGAAGGGGGTGACGAGCAACGGGCGCATCTGGGGAATGTAATCGCCCAGATGCGCCCGTTTCATCCGTCAGCCGCGAGCCGCCGTCAGCCGCGGACCTCGAAGTCGGGGACGGTGACCGCCCGGAACTGGCCGGTATGTGGCGGCGTCAGTCCGACCCGCCGGGCAAACCGGCTGCGGATCTTGTCGAAGATTTCGTAGAACGTGGGGATCACCAGCAGGGTGAGAATGGTGCTGGTGATGGTACCGCCGATGACGGCCGCGCCGAGCGGCGCACGGAACTGCGCCCCCTCGCCTCGACCAAGCGCCACCGGGATCATGCCGGCGATCAGGGCGAAGGTGGTCATCAGGATCGGACGAAGCCGGATCGCACCCGCCTCGATCAGCGCCTCACGCAACGGCATACCGTTCCGCTCACGCGCCCACTTCGCGAAGTCGATGAGCAGGATCGCGTTCTTCGCCACGATGCCGCACAGCAGAATCACGCCGATCAGGCTCATGATGTTGATCGTATAGCCCGTAATGGCGAGCGCACCCATCACGCCGATCAGCGACAGTGGCAACGAAATCAGAATCGCGATCGGATCGAGGAAGGAGCCGAACTGGATCACCAGAATGAGGTACATCAGCGCGACGGCGACACCGAGCGCAATGAACACGTTGACGAACACCTCGTTCTGCTGTTCCACCTGGCCACCCTGCGACACCTGAACACCCGGCGGCATCGAGATCCGCGCGGTCTTGCTTTCGATATCGGCCGTCACCTCGGTCAGGGAGCGTCCGGCAATGTTGGCCTCCACCTTGATGACGTTCTCACGATCCAGGTGGTTCACGATGGCCGGGCCCAGTTCGTTGCGAATGCGTGCAACCTGCTGCAACGGAATGAGTGCGGCGTTGGGTCCCTGGCCCACGGCGACCGGCAACTGCGCGAGATCGGTTGTGCGTGCGCGGGCTTCGGGCGATAGACGCACCATCACCTTGCGCGTCTGATTGGTGGGATCCACCCAGTCCCCGGCATCAAGCCCGGCAAACGCCGGCCGAATGGCCTGCGCCACCTGTCCGATGCTGAGCCCCATGGAGCCGGCGAGCGCTCGATCCACCTCGACGGTGAGTTCCGGCTTCTGCCCCTTGGTACTGAGGGCTACGTCCACGGCGCCTGGCGTGCTCTTGACCGCCTCGAGATACTGATCAGCAACGATTTGGAGAGCCGCCTTGTCGTTGCCGCGCAGCTCGAGCGAGATCTGCTTCTGCTCACCCGAGAAGTCGTTGGTGTACACCGACACCTGTGCACCGCCAACGCGCTTCACATCCTCGCGCAATGCCGCTGCCACCTCTTCGGCGCCACGCTGTCCATCCGCGAGGCGATCCGCCTTGGGACGCAGCTTGAGATAGATGTTCGACTTGTCCACCGCGCCACTGGCCCCGCCTGCTGATGCAAAGGTGTAGGTCACCTCGGGATAGCGCTGCGCGACTGCAATCGTCTCCTGCACCTTCTGTCGCAGATAATCGAGATTGGCCCCCGGCGGCGTTTCCACCGCCATGTTCACTTCGGCGCGATCGTCGAGCGGGAAGAAACCACCGCCGACCAATCCCATCGCCGGCATGGCCAGCGCAAAGACAAAGCTGCTAACGGCCAGCAACACCATGCTCTTCGGGTGATCCAGCGCCCAGGCAATCAGCCCCCGATACCTATCGGCGAGCCCATTGAACCAGTGGTTGAACCGATCGAGCTTCTTCGTGATCCACCCCTTCTGATGCTCTTCGAGATGCGGGTCCGGCCAGTAGGCCGACAGCATGGGGTCCAGCGAGAAGGACACGAACAGCGATACCAGCACCGAACAGGCAATCGTGAGCGCGAACGGCTTGAACCACTGCCCCGACTCACCCTGCAAAAACGCGATCGGAATGAACACCGCGACGATCGAGAACGTAGTCGCGGCAACCGCCAGTCCGATTTCGTCGGTGCCTTCCCGCGCGGCGGTGTAATGATCCTTCCCCATCTCCACGTGTCGCACGATGTTCTCGCGCACCACGATCGCATCATCAATGAGAATACCGATCGCCAACGACAGGCCGAGTAGCGACATCGTGTTTAGCGTGAAACCGAAA
>JBDKIJ010000074.1:0-3988 GCA_039797155.1 Gemmatimonadota bacterium
CCGCCGCCATCCCCTGATAGACGCGCGCCGACATCAGAATCGTCATCGTAAGGAAGCCCGTCGTCGAGGTGATGATCCCCACCGCGATGATCGTCCGCCCCATCGATCCGAGATACACCCCCATCGATTCTGCCGCGGGGGCTCGGCTGACGGCGAGCCCCTGCAGACCAAGCGCCCGGAGATAGGCCACATTCACGAGCAGATACGTGGCCGCGACGATCAGCACGCCGAGGATGAGCGCGCGCGGTAGGGTACGCTCGGGATCCACGAGTTCCTCGGCCACGGCATTCGTCTGCTGCCAACCACCGAATGAAAAGAGCACGGGCACCAATGCCGCCCCCATTGCCACCGCGGTATCGGCGAGCCCCCGTGGCGGCGCGACGGCGACAGACGACACCGTCACATCGATCGGAAAACGCGGCGTCAGGAAGAGGGCGGCCGCCACCAGCGCGGCGATGGCCGCGAGTTTGAGCAGGGTCAGGATGTTGCCCGCCGTCGCGCCGATGCGAACCCCCAGCACGTTCAATGCCGTCAACAGCACGATGAGAGCAATCGCGATCGGGCGGCCAGCGTCCGCTCCGGCACCCAGAAGTTCAGCCAGATAGTTGGCGCCGGTCATCGCGACGGCCGCGATGGCTCCAGTCCCGATCACCAGGAATAAGGCCCACCCGTACAGAAAAGCGGGGAGCGTCCCGAACGCATCGCGGAGATACACGTACGTACCGCCCGCCCGGGGGCGCCGCGCCCCCAGCTCGGCGTAGACGAATCCCCCGGCGATGGCGACCAACGCCCCGAGCCCCCACGCCCCAAGGGTCAACCCGGGAGAGCCGACGCGCTGCGCGACAACGGCCGGCGAGAGGAAAATGCCGGCACCAATGATGCCGCCGACCACGAGCATCGTGCCGGAAAAAGTGCCCAATCGGGCGGCGTAGGAAACCGGAGCAGCAGTGGGCATGTCGCCAAACTGTGGGGTGTACATTTCAAACGCTACTCAGGACCCCTCGCCCCTTTCGGCCCATCGTTTCCATGCTCGTTGTGCGACGTGATCGGCGCATGCCCCGCATCGTATCGGCTCTGGCCGCTGCGCTCCTTGTCACTGGAATGCCCCTGCGCCTCTCCGCGCAGCCCGCTCCGGCTCCCAAGCCCCCGACGATCCCCTTCGAACGCTTCACCCTACCGAACGGTCTCGAGGTGATTCTGCACGTCGATCGGTCGGTACCTATCGTAGCGGTCGAGAATTTCTACAAGGTCGGATCGGGGGATGAGAAACCCGGCCGCACCGGATTCGCCCATCTGTTCGAGCATGTGATGTTCATGGGTTCGCAGAACGTCCCCGTGGGCAAGTTCGACCAGTGGTTGGAAGCCGCCGGTGCCAACAACAACGGCTCCACCAATTTCGATCGGACCAATTACTACGAGACCGGCCCGTCGAATGCCCTGCCATTGATGTTGTGGCTTGATACGGATCGCATGGGGTGGCTCCTCCCGACGATGGATCAGAGCAAACTCGATCTGCAGCGCGACGTGGTGCAGAACGAACGGCGCCAGAGCTATGACAATGCCCCGTACGGTCGCGCCTTCGAAACGATCCTGCCCGTGATGTTCCCGACGGGCCATCCATACTCATGGCCGGTGATCGGCTCGCTCGCGGACCTGAGCGCCGCCGCGCTCGATGACGTCAAGGATTTCTTCCGTCGCTATTATGCCCCGAACAACGCGACGATTACCATCGCGGGGGACTTCCATCCCGATTCCGCGAAGGCCTGGGTCACGAAGTATTTCGGGGCGATTCCGCGGTCGGCCACGCCGGTGACCCGACCGGTGGTCCCGCCGGTCTCCCTGCGCCGCGACACGCTGCTCGTGATGGAGGATCGCGTCCAGTTGCCCCGCGCCTATTACGTGTGGCATGGCGTGACCGCGTACTCCGACGATGACGCCGCGCTGGACGCCCTCGCGGATATCCTCGCCAACGGCAAGAGCTCCCGTCTGTATCGCGCCCTCGTGTACGAGCAACAGATTGCGCAGGACGTCGGCATGGGCAACAACTCGAACAAGCTTGATGGCATGCTGATGCTCACCGCCACGGCGAAGCCCGGTGTGCACCCGAAGCAACTGGACGCCGAGATTGCGCGGATCATCGCCGACGTGGCGGCGCGCGGCGTGTCCGACCGGGAACTGACGCGTGTCAAGAACGGCATGCGGGCCGCAACACTCGACCGGCTGTCCTCAGTGCTCGGCAAGGCCATGCAGCTCAGCGCGTACAACTACTTCACCGGAACACCGGACTACATGGCCCAGGATCTCGCCCGATTCGAGCGGCTCACAACCGCCGATGTGCAGCGGGTCGCGAAACGCTATATGGCCGGCACACCCAAGATCGTGCTTACCGTCGTGCCCGAGGGGAAGAAGGAGCTTGCGTTGACGGCCACAGCGACGACCACCGGAGACCTCCGCTGATGCGCCATCCGCTTTTTACACTCGCCCTGGCCAGTGTCCTGGCACACCCGGCAGCACTCCGTGCGCAAGCGCCGCAGCCGGCGAGTACGACTCCACCGACGTTGGCGGCCCCCAAGGCACTCACGCTCCCGACGATGGTCGAACGTGTACTGCCGAATGGCCTGCGGCTCGTCGTCGTGGAGCAGCACGAGATTCCGGTGGTCGATGCGCAGTTGGTCATTCGCACCGGGAGTGAGGCCGATCCGGCCACCAAGGCAGGGCTGGCAACGCTCGTCGCGAACATGCTGGACGAAGGTGCCGGTACCCGCGACGCGCTCGCGCTGGCCGAGGAGATCGGCTTTCTCGCGATCCGCTTGAACACCAACGCCGGGTTTGAACAGAGTGGTGTGTCGCTGCACAGCACGCGGGCCACGCTCGACAGTGCGATGGCGTTGATGGCCGATGTCGTCCTGCGCCCGACTTTTCCTGACAAGGAGTTCACGCGACTTCGCGCCGAGCGATTGACCGCGCTCCTTCAGGAGCAGGATCGTGGGCCGGCTCTGGCCGATCGGGCGTTTCAGGCGCTGGTGTTCGGGGACGCCCATCCGTACGGACGAAGCACCAGCGGGACGCGTGAAACGGTCGACGCGCTCACCCTCGAGGATGTGCGCACGTTCTGGCGTACGTGGTACCGTCCCAACAACGCGACGCTCGTCATCGTCGGTGATCTGACGGTGGACGAAGCCCAGGCGCTGGCGCAGCGCACATGGGGTGGCTGGGAGCGTTCCGCCTTGCCGGCACTGGCCGCCTATCCGGCCCCGACCGCGCGGTCTCGGACCACGATTCATATCGTCGATAAGCCCAAGGCCGCGCAGTCGAGCTTCCGTATCGGCGGAATCGGCGTACCGCGCTCCACCCCCGATTACTACGCCCTCACCGTCCTCAACACCGCCCTTGGTGGCTCGTTCACATCGCGCCTCAATGCGAAGCTCCGCGAGGCCAAGGGCTACACCTACGGCGCCGGTTCGAGCTTCAGCATGCGCCGCGCGGCCGGGCCCTTCGTTGCACGCGCCGAGGTGGTATCGGCAAAGACCGATTCGGCGCTGATCGAGTTCTTGTATGAACTGCGGGAGATCCGCAAGCCGATGCCGGCGGACGAACTGGCGAAGGCCAAGCGCTACCTGCAGCTCGGCTATGCCGACGGGTTTGAAAGTTCGGCCGATATCGCGGCACAGATCGCCAACCTCGTCCCCTACACGCTACCGCTCTCCACCCTGCGCGCGTTCAACCGCGGCATTGCCCAGGTGACGATGGCCGACATCCAACGGGTCGCCCAGCGGTACATCGATCCGTCGCGGCTGACGATCGTCATCGCTGGCGACCGCGCCAGCATCGAGCCGGCGCTCCGCGCTACAAAGATCGCCCCGGTAGAGGTACGCGATGCGCGTGGTCGTCCCGCGACACCGCCGGCACCGGCACGCGCCGGATCAGCCGCGCGCCCGAATGCGCGTGCCGCGACCGCCGTCCCGATGCTCGTCTCGACCGCGTGGCT
>JBDKIJ010000075.1:0-3140 GCA_039797155.1 Gemmatimonadota bacterium
AACGGTTTCTCCCCGGCTCGGTCTCGCGCGAGGATGACGCGATGGGCTCTGGCGTCAAACAGTGCGAACGCGAACATCCCTTCCAGACGGGTCAAGGCACCCGTTCCCCATTCACGCCACGCCGCCAGAATCACTTCGGTATCAGACTGCGACTGCCAGCGATGACCACGCGACGACAGCTCAGCACGCAACTCGCGGAAGTTGTAGATCTCGCCGTTGAAGGTGATCACATTGCCGGTGATCGGATCGACCATCGGCTGGTGGCCCGCCGGCGACAGATCGATGATGGCCAGACGCCGATGCCCGAAGCCGACGCGTGCATCCTCCGAACACCAGAGCCCCTGCGAGTCCGGTCCCCGGTGCGCCAGAATGTCACGCTGCCGTTCGAGCAGGGACCGATCGACCGTGCCCCGAAATCGGATGGCCCCGACAATGCCGCACATGGGTCGTGGGGGCTACGCGACCAACCCGTCGAACACCTGCAAGGCCAAGTCGATCTTGCCGAACGGTGCACTTACCTGCACCCCTTGGACGGCACCACGCACGTGCGCGAGCGCCTCACGCGCGATAGTGATGCCCTCGGCGACTGCGTGCTCCTTGCTCTTCTCATTAGCTCGGCGCATGCGCTCGAGAATCTCCGTCGGCACCGTGACCCCGGGCACCTCGTTGGCAAGGAATTCCGCGTTGCGCGCCGAGACGAGCGGCCAGATCCCGGCAATAACGGGGATCGATAGGTCGCGTGTCTGCTCGAGGAAGGTGTCCAGCTGTCGGGGATCGAACACGGGCTGGGTAATGGCATATTCCGCGCCGGCCTCCACTTTCCAATGGAAGCGACGAAGCTCATGCGCGGGATCGATCGAGGCGGGATTCACGCCCACGCCGATCACGAAGCGGGTCGGCTCACCAATCGGATTTTTCCCTGGATCCAGACCACGGTTGAGCTTGCTCACGAGATTTGTGAGGCCGATCGCGTCGATGTCAAAGACGGCTGTCGCGTCGGGGTATGGGCCCATTTTCGGCGGGTCGCCCGTGATCAGCAGGAGATTGCGCAACCCGAGTGCGGAGGCGCCGAGCAGGTCACTGAGCATCCCCAGCAGATTGCGATCTCGACAGGCGTAGTGTGTGACCGCTTCGATCCCATGCCGCTCAATGATGAGGCTGCTTGCAATGGCCCCCATCCGACTCTGCGCGCGCGGCCCATCGGGCACATTGATCGCATCGACGCCCGCAGCGGCAAGCGCCGCCGCATCCTGCTCGAGTTTGGCGGTGTCGATACCGCGTGGGGGAACGATCTCGACCGACGTGACAAACGTGCCCGCTGCCAGCTTCGCGCCGAAGCGCGACCGCTCGACGAGCGGCACGACGGGGCGTTCCGGCACCGTTTCGGTCGTCGCCGGACCGGCGGTGGTCGGCGAGATGACTACGCCGCTTCGCGGGGCGAGCGGCCGAATCCCTTCGACCATGGCTTTCACATGGTCGGGGGTGGTACCGCAGCAGCCGCCGACGATCTTGGCGCCCGCCTGAATCAGATGGCGCGCGTAGGTGGCCATGTATTCCGGGCTCGCCATGTACATGCTGCGCCCTCCCACCTCGCGCGGCATCCCCGCATTCGGCTGGGCGGATAGCTTGCGCGTCGTCACGGTCGCCATGCGTTCAATGGCGTCCAGAATCGTCTGTGGGCCCACGGAGCAATTCAGCCCAATGACATCGACGCCCCACTTGTCGAGCGCCCGTGCAATGTCCTCGGGCGAGGCGCCGAACGTCGTCCGCAACTCCGGGCCGACCGTCGCCTGCGCGATGATCGGCATGGTGGCATCGACCTCGCGCGCGGCTCGAATCGCCTGCTCGAGTTCATCGAGGTCGGCAAAGGTCTCAAGCACAAAGCAGTCAGCGCCCCCCTCACGCAATGCCGCCATTTGGTCATGGAATGCTGCTCGTGCTTCTTCGCGACTGGTTGGTCCATACGGTTCAAGCCGCACGCCGAGGGGGCCTACGGCACCGGCCACGAGTCGTTGCTCACCGGCAGCCTCGCGAGCCAGCTGCGCCGCTTTGACATTGATGGCCCGGACCTGCGCGTCGAGCCCGTATTGCGCCAGCTTGTATCGATTGGCACCGAAGGTGTTGGTCTCGACGACATCAGCGCCAGCCTTCACGTAGGCCGCGTGGACCTCCCTCACCAGGTCGGGATTGCGGAGGACGAGTTCATCGTAGCACTGATTGATGAACACGCCGCGTGCGTACAGCTCCGTTCCCATGGCGCCATCGAAGACGACGGGCACATTCGGATCGAGAAGACGTTGACGCAACGCGGCGCGCGGGCCCACTTCGGTCGTTGGCGCCGGAGGCGCAGGCACTGAGGTCATGAAATCGCAGCAGAAAGGGTCTCTGGAAAGATAGCGCATCCCCTCAGCGCCGCAGCACACCCACGAGATCGGCTCCAAGGCCGCGCAACGGTCTCCATCGCGTGGCCCGAATCATCAGACACTCCAATACCGTCAGCAGGATCGGGCGCCGGAAGAACGGGATATTCCGGTGGACCACCACACGGGCTTCTCGAAAGCCGGTACGGCGTGCCAGCTTCGCGATCTGTCCCGGCGTATTCGCCCGATAGAAGGTCGGAAAAACGTGTGCAGGATCGCGCCGTTCGACCCGCACCGCAGCGGCCGTTCGACGTTGCTGCGTCAGCAGCAGCCAAGCGGCACGAATGAAGGGGTGATTCAGGTTCGGCGTCACGAAGATGAACACCCCGTCGGGGCGTAGCACCCTGGCGACTTCACCGAATACGCGATCCGGGGCCGCCAGATGCTCTACGACCATGTTGGCCGTGACAACATCGAAGCTCGCATCCGGAAAGGGCAGCGCGTCGCCCATGGCACCCACGGCGTTGGTCAGGCAGGAATTGGTCTTGAGATGCCCCGTGACGGGATCCGCCCCGATGAGGCGTCGAGCACGGCGAGCGAGGCGCTCGGGCGAAATGACGCCAAATCCGTCATGAAGCTGGCTTCCCGCTCCCAGGTCCAGCCAGTCGACGTCTCGGCGGATCTCGAAATCGAGCGCCGCGGCGTAATGGTTCTGGTGAAATCCTACATCGGGAATCAGTCGGGGAATCACTCGGTCGGCGGTGGGCGTCATCCGATCAC
>JBDKIJ010000076.1:0-4188 GCA_039797155.1 Gemmatimonadota bacterium
TACCGCAAAAATCGCCGAGCCACCTGCTCCATGCGGTCCTGCTGCAATCGCTCGGCTTCCTTCAGCAGCTCCGTGACATGTTCACGGAGCGCGGGTTCACCCCAGTAGTATCCGGTGGCCCGCTCCGCGAGTTGCGTCTCCCCAACGCACGCAGCTTCAAGTAGTGCGCGGGCGGCCATACGATCGTATGACGGATCATCCCGTGGCGGCAGGTTGTAATGCCGCCGCGGCATCTCGCCTTCGGCATCATCCCGCAGAAAAGCACGTGACATGCGCGTTAGCGGGTTTGTTCCTGCTGACGCGTCCCCTGCTGGCGCCCCAACCAGATCGCCACGACGAGCCACAGGAAACTGAGTGGCGCCGCGAGCAGCGCAATCGATGAGACAGCGAGCCCGATCGAGGTGAGGCCGGCATAGCTCCAGGCGCCCATCTGATCGCCACCACGGTAGACAAAGGTGTCGATGAAGTTCTTCGCCTTGTACTTGTCTTCTGGTGGTACGACGGTGAACAGCACTTCGCGCGCAGGGCGACCGAACGCATATTCGCCGGCGCGCCGCAGCACTTGGAACACCACGAAGATCCCGATGATTTCCGCTTCTCCGACGGCGAGCTTTTCCCACGTACCAAGCGCCGTGAAGCCGACAAAGCTCAGCACCGGCATGATGGCCAGAGTGAAGGCGACGCCAAGCCATCGCAACACACGCCCGGTGATGAACAGCTGGGCCAATACCGTCAACGACTGCACGACCGTATCAATCGTGGCGAGAAATGCCGTGCGCGATTCACGATCGGGAAAGCGCGCCCCGACGATCTCCGCCTGCTGGAAATAGAGAATGGTGGACCCAAGCGTGAACAGCAGCATGTACACGCAAATCCCCAGCAGATACGGCGAAGACAGGACGTGCGTGATGCCAGCGAGCGACGACCCACCGACCGAGCGTTCCGCTTCGTCACGCGCACGCGTTTCCGCACGGAAGCTTGGCGGGAATCGGCGGACCGCCTGTACGGCGCACTCGAGCATCACCACCGACATCACCATCAACACCGGCGTCCCGACCACCTCCGCCAACCGCGAGGTGAGGAATGCCCCGACTAGCGCGCCGAGTGTTCCCCCGACACTGATAAATCCGAACAGCCGCTTGCTCTGCTCCGGATGAAACGTGTCGGCCATGAATCCCCAGAACACCGAGGGGATGAACAGGCTGTAGATGCTGGTGAGAATCCAGAACGCCGGACCGAGATACGGCTCCCAGGATGGGGGACCGTACTTGATCACGCCGGCAAAAACGAGCAGCGCCGCAATGAAGACGCGATAGACGATCGGAATGAAGCGGCGAACGGGGAGTCGCGAGACCACGCCCGAATACACCGGGTTCATCACGAGTGTCGTGATAAGCGTGCCGGTGAAAAGCCACGGAAGCTTGTCCGTACCCGCCGCGACACCCGCGGCATCACGCACCGCACGCAGAATGAAATAGCTCGCGAGTGCGAAGAAGAAGTAGGTCGCTGCAAGCAGCGTCGCCCGCTCCTCGCCGGGCTCGATGGTTCCGAGCCGATTCATGAATCGACGCGCCATCGATGGTGGGACTGTCGCCGAACCGCTCACCCGTCACCCCGTCGTGTATGCCAGAGCGCTAGCACCTCACGCTCGCGTTCCGGGGCAATCCCTGCCCGCAATCGCTCCTGCTCTGCCGCCGGCCGCGCATGATACCACGTCATCGCATCGCGCACGGTGGTCGCCAACGGCCGGAACGTCAGCCCTGCCGCGACCGCCTTTTCGATCACTGACGTACAGAAGGCGACCGTACTCGCCCCCGGATAACTCCACACAGGCATGTCGCCCCACGACCGGACTTTTTGTTCGGCGAGAAATGGCTGCGGCACCCAGGTGAACTGGGCATCGTTGGCAAAGCACGACTTGATGCCATACAGCAGCTCGCCAATGCCGCAAATCGTACGCGGCCCGACGGCGTTGAAGATTCCCGTGGTGCGCGACTCGCCCAGTCGTACCATCCACTCGGTCAGGTCACGCACATCGATCCACTGCGCCGGATCATCCGGCGTCCCCGGAGCAAGAATTTCTCCGCCACGTTCAATACGTACGGGCCAATAGGTGAAACGGTCGGTGAGATCACCGGGCCCAACGATCAGCCCGGGACGGACCACCGTGCCACCAGCCCCGAATGCCTCCATCACGAGCTGTTCGCATCGCGACTTCTTCGCACCATACGACGCGGTAGCTGCCGTCGGTCCATCGATCGGCGCCGGATCCATCACCGGATGTGTTTCATCAGGAAACGAGCGCGTGTAATCCTTGTATGCGCCGGTACTGCTGACGAACACATACTGGCCGACGTTTCCCTTCAGTGCGTCCGCGGCGTTGACGATCCATTGTGGATTCGTCGTGGGGAGATCGAACACGACATCCCATGCGCGCCCTCGCAGGGCAGCATGTCCATCCGCCGCATTCCGGTCACCAATCAGCTGCTCGGCCTTGGGAAACAGGCCAGGCTTCGTTTTGCCGCGATTGAACAACGTGACCGCATGCCCGCGAGCCAGCGCATGCGACACGAGATGCGGGCCGATGTACCCGGTCCCGCCCAGCACCAGCATGCGGCGCGGCGCGCCGTTCAGTACATCGGTCACTCAGCGCCCGGTCTTGGCATGCCACTCGGCCAACACCTGCTTCTCCCGATCAGGCGCGAGCCCGGCCTTGAGCGCCGCCTGACGTTCCGGCGTCTGCGCATGGTAGAACGTCAGCGTGTCGCGCGCGGTCTCAGCGAGCGGACGGCACGTCAGCCCGGCCTTCACCGACTTGCTGACATCCATGCGGGCCCACCCGGCACTGGTGCCGCGCGGCGGCATCCAGACCGGGAGGTCGGCATACGGACGCAATTTCTTCTCGGCCACGAAGTCGGCATCCACCCAGGTGAAACAGGCATCACTCGTCGTTACGGCCTTGCAGCCGTACAGCATGTCCGACATCGTCGTCCCCTGACCCACGACATTGTAGGTGCCCATCGCCCGCTGCTCACACAGCCGCACGATGAACTCCGACAGATCACGCTGGTCGATGAAAGCCACGGGATCGTCGGCCGTTCCCGGCGCGAGCACCTCACCCCCCTGCTCGATGCGGATCGGCCAATACGAAAAGCGATCCGTAAGATCGCCGGGACCCACGATGAGACCGGGGCGCACGACCAGCGTCTTGTTCACCCCGAAGGTTTCGCGGGCGTCGATTTCGCCGCGCACCTTCCGCTCACCGTACGTGGCGCTCTGCTCGGTGGCATCGGGCGCCGAGGGCGTGTTCAGCATGTCGGTATCCATCTCCGTCATGCCGATCTTGGCGCGCGTCTTGTACGTGGAAAGCGTACTCACGAACACATACTGCCCGACGTTGGGCGCCAACACGGCCCCCGCCTCGCGCACCCAGCGTGGTACCTGCACGGGATTGTCGATCACGACATCCCACGTGCGCCCCTTCAGTGCGGCGTAGCCATCCGGCGCATTCCGATCGCCGATCAGCTTCTCGACATTCGGGAAGAGCCCGGGATTCGTCTTGCCACGATTGAACAGCGTGACGGTGTGACCACGCGAGAGCGCGTACTCCACCTGATGCGGACCGATGAAGCCGGTGCCGCCGAGAATGAGGATGCGGAGCGGGGCCATCTCAGCGACCCGCCTTGGCATGCCACGCCGCGAGTACCGCCTTTTCCTTTTCCGGCGCGATACCCGCGCGTGCCTTTTCCTGCTCGGCGGCCGGCCGGGTCTTGTACCAGTCGAGGGTGGACTTGGCGGTATCGGCAAGTGGACGGAACGTCAGCCCCGCCGCATGGGCCTTGCTGCAATTCACCTGCATGAAGCCGAGCGTGGGCCCCATCGCCGGCTGCCACACGGGCATTTCGCTCCACGCGCGCACCTGCTGATCGCGCAGGAACTCGGCGGGCACAAACGTGAACCGCGCATCACTCGTCGTCACCGATTTGATGCCATACAGCATCTCAGCGATGTTCGTTGGCGACTTGGGTCCCGTCGCGTTGAACGTCCCGAGCGTGTGATTCTCGCCGCAGCGCACGATCCACTCGCTGAGGTCGTGCACGTCGACGTACTGGACCGGATCATTCGGTGTACCGGGAGCCAGGATCTCGCCTCCCTTGTCAATCCGCACGGGCCAATACGAAAAGCGAT
>JBDKIJ010000077.1:0-3160 GCA_039797155.1 Gemmatimonadota bacterium
AACCCGCGTGGTGTTTTCGTCCACCGGGGGCGCGCTCTACGGCGACTTCGATCCGCCGCCCAGTCACGAACAGCTCGGGAAGGATCCGGAAGCACCGTATGGAATCGCGAAGCTCTCCGTCGAGTACTATCTCGCGTACTATGGGCGCATTCACCATATCGATACGGTGGCGTTGCGATATGGCAATGTGTATGGCCCACGGCAGGACCCGCATGGCGAGGCGGGAGTGGTCGCGATCTTCTGTAATCGTTTGCTCGACGGACGTCCGTTGACCGTGTTCGGTTCAGGAGAGCAGACGCGGGACTACGTCTATGCGGGCGACGTGGCGCGGGCAAACGTGGCGGCTGCCACGGCGGATCTGCCCCCGCGCGGCCGGCTCGATGCCCGGGCGTTCAATATCGGGACGGGGATCGAAACGTCGGTCAACGTGCTCGCCACCACGCTGCGCGACATCGCGCAGGCGACGTCGCCCCTTGAGCATGCGCCGGCGCGTGCCGGGGAATTGGCGCGTTCGGCACTCGATGCAACCAAGGCCGAACGGCTGCTCGGCTGGACGCCGCAGATGTCCCTGAACGACGGGTTGACGGCCACCTACCGATTCTTCGCACAGCGCCGCGCGCAGGTGGTGGCATGAGCATGGAGCTCGCGGTGTTGTTGCAGCCATTGTCGACGACCGGTGGCGCGGCGGTACCGCGCTCGATCATCGGGTTGGTGATGGGGAGCGATGTGGTGACCAAGGTGGTCCTCGTACTCCTTGCCGGCCTCTCGCTGATGTCCTGGGCCATCATGTTCGCGAAATGGCGCGCGTTGGCGGCGGCAGAGGCGGCCGGTCGACGGTTCATGGACGATTTCGAGGAGGCTGAGGGCATCGATGACGCCGCGCGCTTCGCGCAACGCGCGCCCGCCAGTGCGTTCAAGGCGGTGTTCTTTCGTGCCGTACGGTTTCTCCAATCCACGCAACCGGCGCTGGCGGCGACGTCCGATCGCGGTGCGCGATTGTCCGGATCGCAGGTCGAAGCGTTGCGGTTGGTGCTCGATGCGGAAACCGGCACGCAGCGCGAGGCCTTGGGTCGCTTCATTCCATGGCTGGCCACGGTCGGCAGTGTCAGTCCGTTGATCGGATTGTTCGGAACGGTCTTGGGGGTGATCGAGGCCTTCGAGGGGATCGCCACGCAGGGGTCAGGTAACATCGGTGCCGTCGCGCCTGGTATCGCCACCGCGCTGTTGGCCACCGCGGCGGCGTTGGCGGTCGCCATACCGGCGGCTTTCGCCTACAACGTGTTCGCCGCGCGACTCAATCGCTTTGATGGCGCGCTCGAGGGTTTCGGCTCCGAGTTGATCGCGCTGATGGTCCGCGAAGGGCGGATCTAACCCATGCGTCGAGGACGGCGCGGTGAGCGCATGGTCGTGAATGGCGAGATCAATGTGGTCTCCCTCATCGACGTCATGATGCTGTTGATGGTGATCTTCATGATCACCGCGCCGATGATGCAGGGCGGGGTGGACGTGAGCTTGCCGCGCGCCGACGTGAAGCCGTTGGAGCCGAAGAGTGGTCTGGTGGTGACCGTCGATCGCCGTGGGGGCATCTTCGTGGACGAGGCGGCCCTCTCCTTCGAGGAGTTCTCCGGTAGCATCAAGGCGCTGCACGAACGCAAGGGCGGTGGCGGCGTCTATGTCCGCGCAGATGACGCTGCGAACTATGGGACCGTGCTGCGTGTGGTGGCGGCTCTCAAGGCGCAGGGGATCACCGAAGTGGGGCTCGTCGCGGAGCCTGAGGCGTTGAGGTGACCACTGCCGTGGCCCACGAGGCGCCGGCGTCATCGGGGTTAGGGCGCGGCGCCATGTGGTCGGTGCTCGTCCATGCCCTTCTCGGCGGGTTGGTGTTCTGGCGCGCTGCCACACCGGAGCCGATCCGGCCGCCGGTCTATCGGGTCGAGTTGATCGGTCAGGCGGGGCCTCGACAGGTCGGGGTCGAAAAGCCGGTGGAACCCGCCGCCGATGCGCCGGCGGCTGCGGCGGCTGAGCGCGCGGTCAAAGAGGAGAAGGCACTGCCCGCGCCGACCCCGAAAAAGGCGGTGGCGGCATCACCCAAGGCCACCCCGTCGCCGAAGACCAGCAAGACCGCGGGCAAGAAGGGGGCGACCTCGAGTACCGCCAAAACAGCCGCCCCGAAGTCCGGGGCAGGCGCGACCGGCACCAAGGGCGCGGACGTCGCGAATGTGCGGACGGCCGGGATCGCCTTTCCGTACCCCGGGTATCTCAGCAATATCGTGCGTCAGATCGCCTTGAACTGGCACGCCCGCCGAGTCTCGGCCGCTCTGGTGACGGAGGTGAAGTTCCTGATTCGTCGGGATGGTTCCGTCACCGCCATCGAAGTCCTCAAGGGATCGGGCGATCGCTTGTACGATGTCGATGCCATGGGGGCGATCGAAGCCGTTGGCAGTGCTCGGGGATTCGGGGCCTTGCCTGCGGGGTGGTCCGATGATGTGCTCGTCGTCTATTTCACGTTCGACTATGCGTTGCGTCCCAACTGATCGATGGCGGCGTGCTGCCGCCGGCTGGCTGGCTCTGCTCGCGATCGGCCTCCCCGCGCCACTCGTGGCGCAGGGGCGACCGCCCGGCGTCAGTCTCGACCTGCAGTATCGCGCGTCCGCTCGGGCCGCGCTCGTTGTGCTCCCGGTGCGTGGCGCGTACGGCGATTCGCTGGCGACGATCCTGTCGCGGGATTTCGAGTTCAGTGACCGGTTTACCGTCGTTGCCTCTGTCAGTGCGCCGCCGGTCCAAGGTGCCATCAACTATCCGCTGTTCACCAAGCTCGGCGTCGACGGCATCGTGCAGCTGTCGGTTCTGCCGACCGGGTGGGTGCGTGTGGCGCTGCACGATGTCGGCCTCAAGACCGTGCGCACCACCAAGGACTTCGCGCTGCCCGCTCCCGCGCTATCACCCGCGTGGCGCCTCGCCGTACATGGTGTGGCCGATGTGGTGGAGGAGTGGATCACGGGGCAACGCGGGATTGCACAAACCCGGATCGCCTTTACGCGCGGCGGACGGATCTGGACCGTCGATAGCGACGGGGCCAATGCGGCCCCGGTGACCGCCGCCGGCATGTCGCCGCAATGGCTCCCCAGTGGGCGCGGTATCGTTTTCAATGTGCTGGACG
>JBDKIJ010000078.1:0-8606 GCA_039797155.1 Gemmatimonadota bacterium
TCCGGACTCAACCTGTTCAACTCGGCCGAATTCCGTCTGGCAGATCAGCCTGGGGAGTATGCAGCAGGCAATTTCAACGCCGAGGAACGTATCGCTGCTGGATATGCACAGCTGGAAAAGAACTTTGGCAAGTCGCTCAGCATGATCGCCGGCCTGCGCGCAGAAAACACACAGATCGACTACCGCGGATTTCAGTACAATGTGGACAATAATGCCGTCACGCCGACAACCGGCAATCAGAGCTACACGGACCTGCTACCGAGCGTGAATGTCCGGTGGGAACAGACCCCGAACACGATTGTCCGCGCCGCCTGGACCAACACGCTGGCTCGACCGAACTACTTCGATCTCATGCCGTATCGGGAAATCAGCCTCGAAGACAACGAGCTCAGCACGGGCAACCCGGCCCTCAAGCCCACGCGGGCCATGAACTTCGACCTCATGGCTGAGCGCTACTTCGAGAACGTCGGCCTCCTGTCTGCCGGCCTGTTTCACAAGCGGATCACGGACTTCATTTTTAACTTCACGCAGTTCCAGGCCGTCGATCCGGTCAGCGGCCAGACCTTCTCGCAGATCAGCCGCCCGCAAAACGGGCCGGAAGCCTCGCTGACCGGCTTCGAGGTCGCTGCCCAGCGCCAGCTCGACTTCCTCCCCGGCGTATTGCGTCACTTCGGCGTGTACGCGAACTACACGTTCAACGAGTCGGAGGTCAGTGGATTGGATATCGAGGGACGTGAGAATGAGAAGCTGCCTCTTCTTGGCACCGCTCGACACAGCGGAAATCTCTCGCTCTCGTTCGATTCCCGCCGGTTCACTGCACGCGTCGCCATGAATTACCAGAGTGAATCTCTTGATGCTGGCGAGGGTGGATATAATGAAGACGCCTTCTTCGATCGATGGGCTGATCGCCGGACGGATCTCGATGCCAACGCAACGATCCTGCTAACCAGCAAGAGCCGTTTTTTCATCGAGGCGAACAACCTGAACAACCGCCCGTTGCGCTACTATCAGGGCAATCGTGGCCGCCTGATGCAGGACGAATTCTACGGTCGTCGAATCCAGACCGGCTTCAAATTCGATTTCTGATGCCGTCGGATCGCCTGACGGCGACGTACGCGCGGTCGCCCGAGTCTCGGGCGGCCGCGCGTCTCGTTTACCTGCTTCTTTTGTGGGCAACGGCCTGTGCCGACGGTGCGTATCGTGCTGGCCGTCCCGCGCATCAGACCGATACGTTGCAGGCCGTGAGCATGACTGATGTGGTCCCGAATGATGCGGACGATCCCGCCATTTGGGTCGACAGTTCCGGGCAAGGTCGGAGTGTGATCCTCGGAACGGACAAGGGGGACACAACCGGTGGAATTTTCGTCTTCGACCTCGCCGGCCACATCGATTCAATCCGCTCCCGATCGCCCTTGCGACGGATGAACAATGTGGACGTGGCCTACGGGCTCGCGATACGCGGCGGTCGTATTGACGTCGCGGTAGGCACCGAACGTGGGCGTCAGCGTTTGCGCGTGTTCCGCCTGCCGGACATGTCCCCGATCGACGACGGTGGTATTCCGGTTTTCGACAACGACAGCTCGCGCGCGCCGATGGGTATTGCCCTGTACCGACGGCCTCGGGATGGCGCCGTCTTCGCGATCGTTGGAAGAAAGAGCGGTCCAACGAGAGATTACCTGTGGCAGTACCGCCTCGAGGATCGTGGCGACGGGACGATCCGCGGCGTCCGAGTACGCACCTTCGGACGTTTCAGTGGGCGAAAGGAGATCGAGGCGATCACCGTAGACGATGCCCTCGGCTATGTGTATTACAGCGACGAAACCGTGGGGATTCGCAAGTACCACGCGGATCCGGACCACCCGCAGGCCGATGTCGAACTCGCCCTAATTGGCACATCGGGCTTCGTGCAGGACCACGAGGGGCTCGCGGTATACCCCACCAGTCCTACCACCGGGTATCTCATTGCGTCTGACCAGCAGGGGCAGCGCATTCAGCTCTTTCGTCGGGAGGGTGAGGGCGGCGCTCCGCACGACCATCGGGCCATCGCCACAATCCCGGTATCGGCCATGGAGACTGATGGATTAGAGGTCACCGAATACCCCGTATCTGAGCGCTTTCCTCAGGGACTGTTGGTCATGATGTCGACCGATCGACGTTTTCACTACTTCGATTGGCGGGATGTCATTGCGCGCATCCCCCTGCCGGCGCGCTGATCGGGGGATCGGTCGCAAAATGACACAGGGCGCGACGTATGTCGCGCCCTGTGTCATTTGCCGGCAAACGCAGCGCGGCGCCTACGGCATCACTGAGCAGCCCGAAACCACGGTGCACTTCGGATCGATCGCCGGCAGCTTGAGCCGCGCCAGCTCGGCGTTCACCGCCGACAGATCGGTCTTCCACACCTTCTCGAGCGTCGTCTGATATCCGGTCAGCTCCTTCGACAGGATGTTCAGGATTTCCGGCATGTACGTCCCCGGCGGCCCGTCCCCGCGCTCCGCCATCGAGAGCAGATTGGCCAACCGGTTGTTGACCTTGATCGGGAAATTCAGCGGATCCTGTCCGCTCTGGTTCTTCACCTGATAGACATTCTGCTCGACCGCCGACGCATTGGTGCGCAGCGCTTCGCCCTTGGTCTTGAGCGCCGCATCGTCGCTCGCCCGCTTGTAGCGGTCATCGAGCTGCGCCTTCACACGACGGATCTCGATCACCGCGCGCTGTGCCTCGTTCGTCTTGTCACGAATCTGACGACCGAAGGTGTACTGCGCACGCAGGTCCGCGTCGGTCACATCAGGAAGCAGTGGGCTCCGCTGGATGCGGAGCGGCGCCTTGAGCTCCTGTCCGTCCACGGTGAGACGCACCGTGTAGCGCCCCGGTGGCAAAGCGGGCCCCGCGGTTCCCGCGCCCCACAGAATCATCCCGGGGAAGCTTTCGATCCCCGTTGCCCGGAGATCAAAGGTGAGCCGGGTCATGCCGCTCGCGATGGCGAAAGTCGACGACGTTCCACGGCGGCGTCCACCAACCGGCCCGGTCGTCGCGGCCGCCGTGTCGCCTGTAAACTCACGTACGACGACGCCGAGCGAATCAATCACCGCCAGGGAAGCCCTCTTTGGCTTGTCGGCAAGGCGCCAGCTCAGCGTCACTCCGGGCGACGAGCGCAGCCCGACCGCCGGTGTGAAGAGATGCGCCTTCGACGCGAGCACTTGTGGCGTCGCCTGCCGCAACGGCGCAATGTGGTCGAGCACCCAGAAGCCGCGACCATGGGTCCCGATCACCAGCTCATCGCGCTCAACAATGAGATCCGCGACCGGCACATCGGGCATGTTCAGCTTGAGGCTCTGCCACTGCACGCCGTCGTCATACGAGATGTAGACCCCATGCTGGGTTGCGGCGTACAGCAGTCCGCGCCGCGTCGGATCCTCACGCACGGCGTGCACGTAATCCTCGGCACCCAGCCCCTTCACGATCTTCGTCCACGTCTTGCCGAAGTCCGTCGACTTGAAGATGTACGGGGCCCGGTCATTGAGCAGCGGACGACGCACCGACAGATACACGGTCCCAACGTCAAATGCCGAGGCATCGATCTGCGACACGCGCCCGAACTCCGGCATCTCCTTCGGCGTGACATTCGTCCACGTCTTGCCGAAATCGCGCGTCACATGCACCAGCCCATCATCCGAGCCGGCCCAGATCACGTTGACATCCTTCTTGCTCGGCCCGACGGAGAAAATCGTCGCGTACACCTCGGGGCCGTTCATGTCACCCGTGATCGGGCCACCCGACTTCTCCTGCGTCTCCGGTGCATGGCGCGTGAGGTCCGGGCTCAGGTTCTGCCAAGTGCGTCCACCATTCCGGGAGGCCCAGAGGCGCTGCGACGACACGAAGAGCAGCTTGGGGTCGACACTCGAGAAGAGGATCGGGAAGGTCCACTGCCAGCGCTCGCGAATCTCCTTGGCCGGTTCCCCGGAGTAGAACCAGGGATACGGGTTCACTTCGCGTGACAGCCCGGTTTTCCGGTTGAACTTGTCGACGTAGCCGCCGTTGTTCGTCCCCGAGAAGAACACGTCGATGTCGAGGGGATCGGGTGCGATATAGCCGGGCTCACCGCCGCCCACCTGATACGACACCGCCATGCCACCGCTCGCCTCCTGCCCCGGTGCCGCATTCTGCCGCCCGAGGTTCCAATTCATCGGCGTGCAGAGCGTACTGTTGTCCTGCTGCGATCCACACACGTGAAACGGCACATGCTTCGTGGTGATCACGTGATACCACTGTTCGGTCGGGAAATCCTGCTCCGAGTACTTCTTCCCGGTATCGAAGGTGACGGTACCACCGCCGTCGTTGCCGGCCACAAGATGCGACGGGTTGTCCGGATCGATCCAGAGATCATGCCAGTCGCCGTGGCTGCCGTTGCCAATGCTGGCAAGCGTCTTGCCGCCATCGGTCGAGCGGAAGAACGATACATTCTCGATGTAGACGAGATCGGCGTTCTGATGATCCGCGAAGAGATGCGTGTAGTAGAACGCGCGCTGGCGGATATTGCGATCGCCGTTCACGAAGCTCCACGTCGCACCAGCATCATCGCTCTTGAAGAGCCCGCCGTTTTCGTTCTCGATCAGCGCGTACACGCGCCCCGGCTTCGCGGCGGTCAGCGCCACGCCGATCTTGCCGACGAGCCCCGACGGCAGCCCGGTCGCACGGGTGATCTCCGTCCACGTGTCGCCGCCATCGGTGCTCTTGAAGAGCCCCGATCCCGGCCCACCGGACGACATCTGGTATTCCTTGCGATACGCTTCCCACAGCGCCGCGTAGAGCACCTGCGGATTGGAGCGATCGATCGCAATATCAACGGCCCCGCTCTTGGTATCACGGAACAGCACCCGCTTCCAGCTCTTGCCGCCATCCGTGCTCTTGTACACGCCGCGTTCGTCACTCGGCACGCTGTACTTGCCGAACACGGCGGCGTAGACGATGTCGGGATTCGTCGGATGAATGCGGATCTTGGAAATGGCGTCGACGGTACGGAACCCGACATGCGTCCACGTCTTGCCGGCGTTGGTGCTCTTGTAGATGCCATCACCGGGCATGATGTTGCCGCGAATCGCGCTCTCACCGGTGCCGATGTAGACCACATCCGGATTCGATTCACTCACGGCAACCGCACCCACGGAGGCACTCGTGATCTGCCCATCGGTGACCGGCTGCCACGTGGTGCCGCCATCCGTCGTCTTCCAGAGCCCACCACCGGTGGCCCCGAAGTAGGCCTCCTGCGGGCGTCCCTTCACCCCGCTGGCGGCAATCGAGCGCCCGCCGCGATCCGGGCCGATGTTGCGCCACCGGAACTGGGAGAGGAACGATGAATCAAGCGTGACCGGCGCCAAGGCCGCCGGCTGAGCCGGTGCGGCCGGCTTGCGCGGCGGTTGAACGAGGGAGGCCGCCGGCAATACCAGCAGCGGCAATGTGCGCAGAGAAAGCATGGGCACTGGGGTAGGGGTCGATCGCAGCCCGAAGTGGGGCTAGTCCGCCTATGTTGCCCCCAGCGCCGCCCCGCCGCAACTCAAAACGGGGCCATTTCGACGCCCGTAGGACCGAAATCCCGTGACCAAGTGACTTACCGCTGACGGCACGTGGCATGCTCTCCCCATGCCCGTCGTCAATGACATCACCGGCGCCGTGGTGGATGCGGCCATCGAGATCCATCGCGCCCTCGGCCCCGGCCTGTTGGAATCCGCCTACGAGGAACTGCTCTCTTGCGAGCTGACCGAACGAGGCCTCGCGGTCGAACGGCAAGTCATGGTGCCCTTCTCGTGGAAGGGCCGGAAGATCGACTATGGGTTCCGCGTAGACCTACTTATTGAGGGGAAGGTCATAGTTGAGTTGAAGTCGATCGAGCGCCTCGCTCCCATACATGCACGACAGCTGCTGACGTATTTGCGCCTATTGGAGATGCGGCATGGCTTACTTCTCAACTTTGGTACATACCGGATGATCGATGGAGTCCAGCGCGTTGTGAATGGGTTTGGTTCGATCGACGAATAGAACTGAATGCACAGAGAACACGGAGACCACCGAGAACACAGAGAGAAATTGAAAAGAAAACCTTTCAAAAAGTGAGGGCGCGCACCGAATTCCCGGTGCACGCCCCTCAGTGTTCTCCGTGGCCTCTGTGTTCTCTGTGCAATCAGTTCAAGAATCCCTGTCGCACAAACAATCCCCAGCGACTCACCCCACCAGCTTCGCCGCCAGATACCCCTTGAGCTGCGACACATCCACCCGATCCTGGGCCAGCGAATCCCGGTCACGAACCGTCACCGTCTGGTCGCCCGTGCTCTGCCCATCCACCGTGATGCAGAATGGCGTCCCCACCTCGTCCTGTCGGCGATACCGTTTGCCGATCGAACCCGTCTCGTCGTAGTCCACGGTAAACGCACCACGCAGATCCGCCACGATCCGCTCCGCCATCTCCGGCTGGCCGTCCTTCTTCGTGAGCGGAAACACCGCCGCCTTGATCGGCGCGATGGCCGGATTGAGCCCGAGCACCACGCGCCCTTCCGCCTCACCCTCGACGGCCTCCTCGCGGTAGGCATTCACCAGCGCCGCGAGCGTCACCCGATCCGCGCCCACCGAGGTCTCGATGACATACGGCACGTACCGCTTGTTGTTCACCTGATCGAAGTACTCGAGCTTCTTGCTGGAGAACTGCTGGTGTTGCGTCAGGTCGAAGTCGCCGCGATTGTGCACGCCCTCGATTTCCTGGAAGCCGAGCGTGCCACCAAAGTCGAACTGCACATCGAACGCCGCGCGCGCATAGTGCGCCAACTCCCCCGCGCTGTGCTGATGGAACTCCAGCCGGTCGCGTGACAGCCCCAGATCGAGGTGCCACTGCATGCGCGCCGCCTTCCACTGCTCGAACCACGCCATGTCCGTGCCGGGCTCGACGAAGAACTGCATCTCCATCTGCTCGAACTCGCGCGTGCGGAAAATGAAGTTCCCCGGCGTGATCTCGTTGCGGAACGCTTTGCCGATCTGCGCGATGCCGAACGGCACCTTCTGGCGCATCGACTGCTGCACGTTCAGGAAGTTCACGAAGATCCCCTGCGCCGTCTCCGGGCGCAGGTAGACGACACTCGCGCTCTCCTCGAGCGCGCCCATGTGCGTCTTGAACATCAGATTGAACTGGCGCGCTTCCGTCAGCGCGCAGGCGTCATGCTGCCCCGGCTGCTTGCTCGGCTTCTGCGGGCACTTCGCGTCCTCGAGCTTGTCCGCGCGGAAGCGTCCCTTGCACGTCTTGCAGTCCACCAGCGGATCCACGAAACCGGCCACGTGGCCGCTTGCTTCCCATGTGCGCGGATGCATCAGGATCGCTGCATCGAGCCCCTCGATGTCATCGCGCGAGCGGACCATCGCATGCCACCAGCGGTCCTTGATGTTCTTCTTCAGCTCGACGCCGAGTGGACCGTAATCCCACACCGAACCGGTGCCGCCGTAGATCTCGGAGGACTGGAAGATGAAGCCGCGCCGCTTGCACAGCGACACCAGCTTGTCCATGACATCAGGGAATCCGGCCATGACCGATGCGGAGCGTGAAAAGTGAACGGACAGACGAGACTAGCGCGTCAGATGCGCGACGATCGCGTCACCATGATCACGGCCATTCTCGATGAAGATGCGGTTCGCCTGGTTGCCCGAAGCGATGACTCCCGCAAGGTAGATACCCCCGAGCGGTGTCGCCATGGTGAGCGGGTCGTGCGACGGGATCCCTGAGGCGGCGTCGATAGGGACCCCGAGCTGCTGCAACAGCGCCGTCTCGGGGAGATACCCCGTCATCGTGTACACCTGCGTCGCCGAGACCCGATGTTCCCCCTCGGGTCCTGACACCACCACCGCGTCCGGCTCAATCGCCACGACCCGATGCCCGAAGAGCCCGCGGATGCTCCCCTCACGGAGGCGCGCCTCGATCTCCGGTCGCACCCATGGTTTCACGTTTGAATCGAGCGACTCGCCGAAGTGCACCAGCGTGACATGGGCGCCGGCCCGATGCATGTCGAGGGCGGCGTCCACCGCCGAGTTGGCACCACCCACGATCACCACCGTCTCGCGCCACGCCTCATGGCCCTCGACGTAGCCATGCCGCACATGGGGGAGCGATTCCCCGGGCACGCTTAAGCGATTCGGGCGTCCGAAATACCCCGTGGCGACCACCACGGCGTGCGCCGGCGTCACCGCAGTCTGACCGCACCGGCGTGTCGTCTCGACCATCCAACGGATCGTCCGACCACTCTCGGTACGATCACCCGCCGTGGTATCCGCTGGCGTGACCATGGCCACCCGCTCGAACTGTCGCACCTCCAACTCGTACAGCGACGCCACGCTCCGGTAGTACGCCAGCGCATCCCGCCGCGTCGGCTTCTCTGTCGCGACCACAAACGGCACGCCGCCGACCGACAAGCGCTCAGCGGTCGAAAAGAAGGTCATGTACGTCGGATAGCTCGCGATCCCGCTCACGATCGCGCCGCGATCAAACACCACCGCCGATAGCCCAGCCCGGCGGGCAGCGATGGCCGTGGCAAGCCCACACGGGCCCGCCCCCACCACGACCACATCCACCG
>JBDKIJ010000079.1:0-3796 GCA_039797155.1 Gemmatimonadota bacterium
GCTGATTATCGGGCGCGGCGGTGGGTCGCGGGAGGATCTGTGGGCCTTCAACGATGAGCGGGTCGCGCGCGCCTTGGCGGCCTGCCCGATGCCGACGGTCTCCGCGGTGGGGCATGAAACCGACGTGTCGATCTGTGACCTGGTCGCGGACGTTCGCGCGGCCACCCCGTCGGCGGCGGCAGAGCTGGTCATTCCCTCGAAACGCGAGCTGGCGGGACGGGTGGAGGCGCTGGCGCGACGACTCGCCGGTGCCGCCAGGCGGCGGGAGGACCGAGCCGTGGCCGACCTGTCGCAGGTGCGCAAACGGCTGGCGATGGCGGCCCAGCGTGTGGTCGAGCGCCGGCACGCGCGGATTGAGGCCCTCGCCGGGCAATTGCACGCGTTGTCCCCGCTGGAGACGCTGGCGCGTGGCTTTGCGGTGGCGCGAACGCCCGGGGGCGCTACCTTGAGTAGACGGGCGCAGTTCACCGATGGCGGCGCCTTCGACCTGTGGGTGCGGGATGGGATCATTTCCGCAGTCGCCGGTCCGTCGCGCTCCCTGCCGCACGAGGAATCCCCATGAGCTTCGAAGCATCGTTGGCGCGATTGGAGGTGATCGTGCGCGAACTGGAGCGCAACGACACCGATCTCGAGTCGGCGCTGAAGCTGTTCGAGGAAGGGATCACCCATCTGCGAACCGCCGGTGAGGCGCTCAAGTCCGTGGACGCGCGGGTGCAGCAGCTCGTCGAGGCCGCGGACGGCTCGTTCGCGCTGTCGGATCTGGGGAACTGACCCATGACGGCCACTGGGGCGGCGCTCGAGTCCGCGATGACCTTTGCCGATGAACGCGCCGCGGTGCAGCGCGCGTTGGATGGCTTCTGCGCGACCTGGCTGGGGGAGATGGCCCCCATGACGGCGGAGGCCGTCCGCTATGCGCTCCTTGGCGAGGGCAAGCGTTTGCGCGCCGTGCTGCTGCTCGAGGCGTACCGTGCGTGCGGTGGGACGCAGGATGCCGTCGATCTGGCCGCGTCGGTGGAAGTCGTCCATGCGTATTCCCTCGTGCATGACGACCTGCCCTGCATGGACGACGATGATGTGCGCCGAGGGCGCCCGACCGTTCATCGGGTCTATGGCGTCGCCGTAGCCACGGCCGCCGGGTTGGCGATGGTGCCGTTGGCGGCACGCAGTGCGTGGCACGCGGCCAAGTCCATGGGCCTTTCGGATGCGATCGCGGGCGACATCGTGCGCGACCTCATGAGCGCCTCCGGTGGCGGCGGCATGATCGGGGGCCAGCTTCTCGATCTGCAGGCGGAGGGGCATCATCTCACCCTCGAGGCGATGGAACAGGTGCATCGACTCAAGACCGGAGCGCTCATCATGGCCTCGGTGACGCTTGGTGCGCGGGCCGCGATGGCCTCCGCGTCGCGCCGTGCGGCCTTGGCGCAATACGGGGCGGCCATCGGTCTCGCGTTCCAGATTGCGGACGACGTGCTCGATATCACCGCGACCACCGATCAGCTGGGCAAGACCGCCGGCCGCGACCTCGACCTCAACAAGAGCACCTATCCGGCGCTCCTTGGGGTAGAGGGAGCGATCAGCCGTGCGGTCGCGTTGGTCGATGAAGGCTGTAGTGCCCTCCAGCGTGAAGGGCTGTTGACCCCGACGTTGGACCATCTGGCCCGCTTCATTGTCGAGCGGCGGTCCTGATGGCGCTGTCCCCTGCGGTGTTCCGTAGGTTGTTTCTGACCGTGACGGTTGTCTGCCGTCGCGCCCACCACTTGTGACCATGGCGATTCTCGAAGGCATCCACTCCCCGGCCGATCTCCGTCACCTGTCCCGTGACGAGTTGCGGACGCTCGCGCAGGAAATGCGGGAACGGCTTATCGACGTGTGTTCGCGCACGGGAGGGCACATCGGGGCCGGTCTCGGCGTCGTCGAACTGACCATTGCGCTGCATACGATCTTCGAGACGCCGAAGGATCAGCTCGTGTGGGACGTTGGCCATCAGGCCTATCCGCACAAGCTGCTGACCGGGCGCAACGATCGACTCGAAACGTTGCGTCAGGAGGGCGGCCTCTCCGGCTTCCTCAAGCGTACCGAAAGCGAGTACGACACGTTCGGCGCGGGTCACGCCGCCACGGCGATCTCCGCCGCGCTGGGGATGGCGGCCGGCCGCGATGTGATGGGCGAGCAGTTCAAGGCGGTGGCGATCATCGGCGATGGGTCGCTCGGTTCTGGGCTCGCCTATGAGGGGCTGAACAACGCCGGCCACTCGGAGCGCGACATCATCGTCGTGCTGAACGACAACGAGATGTCGATTGCGCCGAACGTCGGTGCGATGCACAAGTATCTCACGAGCATCCAGCGGAACCCGCTGTACAACCGGTTACGTTCGCGCATCGGCGAGTTGGTCGATAACGCGCCGGCGCCGTTCGCTGGTGTGAGCACCATCGTGCGGAAGTGGGAAGAGAGCGTGAAGTCGTTCCTGACCCCCGGGGTGCTGTTCGAAGAGCTGGGGTTCCGGTATTTCGGGCCGATCGACGGGCACGACATCGACGCACTGCTCGAGACCTTCGCCGCGGTGCGCGACATGAATACGCCGCGCCTGGTGCATGTCATTACCCAGAAGGGGAAGGGGTTTCCCGCCGGCGAGCACGGTGAGAAATGGCATGCACTGCCACCCGGACACGACCCGTCGACGGGCAAGACGATCAACGTGTCCACGGGCAATCCGGCGTACACGGCTGTGTATGCGCAGGGTCTTCTGGAACTTGGTGCCGAGCGCCCGGACGTCGCGGTCATCACGGCCGCCATGCCGAGTGGCACTGGGACGGGTCCATTCGCCAAGGCGTATCCGAACCGGTTCTTCGACGTCGGTATCGCCGAAGGGCATGGCGTGACGTTTGCTTCGGGGCTCGCCACGCGGGGGGTTCGCCCCATCGTGACGATCTACTCGACGTTCCTCCAGCGCGGCTACGACAACATCATCCACGATGCGGCGCTCCAGAAGCTCCCCGTGGTGTTTGCGATGGACCGTGCGGGGCTGGTTGGCGAAGACGGCGAGACGCACATGGGGATGTACGACATCCCGTACATGCTGACGGTGCCGAACATGACGGTGACCGCGCCGAAGGACGGCACCGAAATGCTCGCCCTGTTGCGCGCGGGCGTCGAGCACACCGACGGGCCGTTCTCGCTACGCTATCCGCGTGACGCGTCCCCCGATATCCCGCCGGCCATGGCCAATATCCCCGCGACGCCATACGGCACGTGGGAGGTGCTGCGTCGCGGCAAGGATGTCGCCATTCTGGCCGTCGGCACCATGGTGCTCCCGTCGCTCGCTGCTGCGGAGGCGCTTGCGGCCGAGGGACTCGATGTCACGGTAGTGAACTGCCGCTACATCAAGCCATACGATGCGGTGACCCTTGCCGCCATCCTGGCGGAGCACACGCAGATCCTCACCGTCGAGGAGGGGATCGTCGTGAATGGCTTCGGCGCGTTCATGAGTGCCGTGATCCAGCGGCAGGCGCCCGCCGTTCGGGTGGCGGTGCATGGTGTCCCCGATCAGATCACCTACGCGGCACCCCGCAAGAAGCAGTTGGCGTCGCACGGGTTGGATCCGGTCGGTATCGCGAATCGTGTCCGCGCCTTGCACGCCTCTGAGGCGCTCGCCGGGTGAAGCGGATCGGCGTCATTGGGCATCTGGGCTACGCCGGTCTTCCGGCGGTGCTCGAGCGTTTGCTCGAGATCGCTCCAACGCTCGGACTGACGCTCGCACTTGATCAGGAGCTGTACGAAGCGGCCGGCGAACGCGGCG
>JBDKIJ010000080.1:0-3621 GCA_039797155.1 Gemmatimonadota bacterium
GAGGAGTTCCAGACACTGGCGGAGGCGGCCAAGGCCGGCTGCCCGGTGTCGAGGGTACTGAACGCCGAGATCACGCTGTCGGCGACCCTGCACTAAGCGGACATTTCTACGATTGCACACGGCGCGTCATGGACCCCCATGGCGCGCCGTCTTTCGGTTTTATATATTCACAATTACGTATATATGAAATATACCGCCAACGCGGTATCGACACGGGAGATCGGATGGCGTCAAAGCGCATGGGACCGGAGCTACTGGATCTGGTCGCGGACCGTTTCAAGGCGTTGAGCGACCGCGCACGCTTGAGTCTGCTCCAGGAGCTGAAGACGGGGCCGCGTACCGTCAATGAGCTCGTCGAGCTGACCGGCATGGGGCAGGCGAATGTGTCACGTCATCTCTCCACCCTGTTCAGCCACGGATTGGTCGCGCGCGAGCGTGACGGCGTCTATGTCCGTTACGAGCTGGCGGACAAGGATGTGCTCAAGCTGTGCGAGCTGGTGTGCGGGCGTCTCGAGTCGGAAGTGCAGGAGCGCCGGAAGATCGTCGGCGGTCGTTAACCGCCGACCATCCGCTCCAGCGTGGCCATCGGCACCGCGCCCACCTGCCGACTTACCTCCCGACCATCCCGCATCAGGGTCAGGGTCGGAATGCTGCGAATGTTGAAGCGCATCGCTACTTGGGGATTGGCATCGGTATCGACCTTTGCCACCAACACGCGCCCCTGCTGCCGTCGGGCGAACTCGGTAAAGACCGGCGCCATCATCTTGCACGGGCCACACCAGTCGGCATAGAAGTCGACCAGTACCGGTACCGTACTTTTCGCCACGACCGTATCGAACGTGGCATCGGTCAAGACGATCGGCTCATTTACGGTGAGCGTGGTCCGGCAGGATCCGCACGACGGCTGCGCGTCGGTGCGTGTGACATCCACCCGGTTCAGCTTGTTGCAATGCGGGCACGGCACAATAGCGTGCCGTGCCGTGGTCGTCGAATCGGACATCCAGAAACTCCGAAGCGAAAAAGAGGAGAAGCGAGATCAGGTGGTCTGCGATGCTGGACGCTTGCACCCGAACAGCTGCCCCGCGCCAAGCATCTTCTCCAGCGGACAGAAGCCCGTAATGCTGTACTGCAACAGATTCAACCCGACAAACGCCGTGAATGCAAAGAACCAGGGGGACACGAAGTAGCCAAGGGCAACCGAAAGCAGGATGAAGCTCCCTGCAAAACGGGCGATGATGTTCCACGAGCACATGGGATGGTCTCCAGTTGGTGAATGAGTGCGGTGACTCAGTGTGATGTCGGGACGGGTGCCGGCGCGTTCTTGCGCAGCTCCCAGTAGAGCAGCGGGACCACGATCATCGTCAGCAGCGTCGCCACGACGGCACCGCTCATCAGGGCGACCGCGAGCCCCTGGAAGATCGGGTCGAGGACCATCACGAGGCCGCCGACCACGACCGCCGCGGCCGTGAGGGCGATAGGACGGAAGCGCACGGCGCCCGCCTCCAGCACGGCATCGACCAGTTGCCGTCCCCGCGCTTCTTCCAGTTGGATGAAGTCCACCAGGAGAATCGAATTCCGGACGATGATGCCGGCGAGGGCGATCATGCCGATCATGCTGGTGGCGGTGAAGAAGGCTCCACCGATGGCGTGGCCCGGCAGGATGCCGATCAGCGTCAACGGAATCGGTGCCATGATCACCAGCGGAATCGTGAAGCTCTGGAACCAGCCCACCACCAGCACATAGATCAGGACCAGCACGATGGCGAAAGCGAGGCCGAGATCGCGGAACACTTCGATCGTCACCTGCCACTCACCGTCCCACTTGATGGCGGTTTCGCTGAGCGACTCCGGTGGCACGGCGTTGTAGACGCCGATCGACGCACCATTCACCTGCAGCGCCTCGATGCGGCGGTTCATGTCGAGAATGGCGTACACCGGGCTTTCGATTTCCCGAGCGACATCACCCGTCACGTAGATCGCCGGACGCAGGTCCTTGCGCACGCGGCTGCCGTCCCGGACGCCCTCAACGACCGTGACAAAGCGACCCAATGGCTGCGGTCCCTGCATGGTGGCGATGGGTAGCGCCAGGAGGGCCTCTACACTCGACCGTTGATTGATCGGCAGGCGTGGTACGATCGCAACCGGCTCCTTCGCCGTCGGTGCACTGGCCAGCCCCGAGGTCATCCCAGAGAGCGCCAGATACAACGTCTGCGTGATCTGCTCGACGCTCGCGCCACTTTCGGCGGCGCGAACACGGTCCACGCGGAAGGTCCGCTTCTGCTGCGGCGCCTCAACCGTCCAGTCGACATCCACGACTCCCGGCGTCTGCTCAAAGACCTGCTTCACCGCCTTGGCAGCCTCGAGACGCGCCGAATCATTCGCCGCATACACCTCGGCCACCAGCGTCGAGAGCACCGGCGGGCCCGGCGGAATTTCGGCGACCTTGGCCGACGCATTGAACTGCTTCGCGATGGAATCGATCGCCGGCCGAACGGCCACGGCAATCTCGTGCGACTGGCGGTCGCGTTCACTCTTCGGCTTGAGGTTCACCTGCACATCGGCGACGTTGGCGCCGCTGCGCATGAAGTAGTGGCGGACGAGGCCGTTGAAGTTGAACGGCGCCGCTGTGCCTGCGTACACCTGCGTGCTCACCACCTCGTCGACCGTGCCCAGATATGCCGCGATTTCCGAGGCCGCCCGATTGCTCGTCTCGAGTGACGTCCCTTCCGGCAGATCGAGGACCACCTGGAACTCACTCTTGTTGTCGAAAGGCAGCATCTTGACCTGCACCGCCTTGAAGCCGACGAGGCTGACGCTCACGAGGAGGAGGGCGAGCACGCCACCGTAGAAGGTGAACCGGGTCCGCTTGTTTTCGATGAGCGGCTGCATGAGCCGGTGGTACAGCTTGTCGGTCTTCGTGCCTTCCTCCGGCGGATGCTGGATGGAGCCGTGCGGTGCACCGACATGCCCCTTGAGCAGGCGATAGGCCAGGTACGGCGTGACGATGAATGCCACGGCCAACGACGCCAGCATCGCTACCGACGCACCCACCGGGATTGGCCGCATGTACGGCCCCATGAGCCCGCTCACGAACGCCATCGGTACGATGGCCGCGATGACCGTGAAGGTCGCGAGAATCGTGGGGTTGCCGACCTCATCAACGCCGTCGATCGCCGCGATATCGGCGGGTCGGTTCCCCATCTGGAGATGGCGATAGATGTTCTCGACGACGACAATGGCGTCGTCCACGAGAATGCCAATTGAGAAGATCAGCGCGAACAGCGTGATGCGATTGAGCGTGTAGCCCAGCGCGTAGTATACGAACAGCGTCAGTGCCAGCGTCACCGGGACGGCGACCAGCACCACCAGCGCTTCCCGCCAGCCGAGGAACAGCCAGATAAGCAGGGTCACGCTGATGGTGGCGATGAAGAGGTGCAGAATCAGTTCCTGCGCCTTTTCGCCAGCGGTCTCGCCGTAGTCGCGGGTGACTTCGAGCTCAACGGTGGAGGGGAGCAGGCGTCCCTTGGCCTGATTGACGCGCTCCATGACGGCGTGCGTCACGTCAGTGGCGTTTGCCCCTTTGCGCTTGGCTACCGCAATCGTGACCGCCGCTTCCGCTGG
>JBDKIJ010000081.1:0-3775 GCA_039797155.1 Gemmatimonadota bacterium
CTTGCCGGCACTGGCCGTGCTGGCCGGCGTACCGGCGGCCCCGCTGCCGGCGCCGTTCGCGTCGGTTCTGGCCGCCCAGCAGGCGACCGGCACCATCTCCGGCAAAGTGACCGATGCGACCACTGGTCAGCCGATCGGCAATGTGCAAGTCGCTGTCATTGGAACGACGCTTGGAGCGTTGACCAATCAGGACGGGCAATTCACGATTCGCGGGGTGCCTGTCGGCTCCGCCGCTGTTCGGGTAATCCGCATCGGCTATTCGGAGCAGCGTGTCGCCGCCTCCGTCACTGCGGCGCAGGTCAGCACGCTGAACATCGGCCTCAAGGCGGTCGCGGCCACCCTGAATCCCGTCGTGACCACGGTTACGGGTGAACAGCGCCGTATCGAAGTCGGGAATGCCATCGCGCAGGTCAATGCCGAAAACATCGTACAGAGCAGCGGTGTCACCAACGTGGCCGACCTGCTGACGTCACGGGCCGCCGGTGTCATGGTGGTCCCCGGTACTCAGACGGGCGCCGGCACCCGCGTGCGCATTCGTGGCACGAGCTCGATGGCCCTGACCAACAACCCGATCTGGGTCATCGACGGCGTGCGCGTGGACGGCTCGACGGGCTCCTCTTCGGTCAGCGTCGGTGGGACGACGCCGAGCCGCGTGGGCGACCTCAATCCGGAAGAAATCGAGTCCATGGAAGTGGTTCGTGGTCCGTCGGCGTCGACGCTGTACGGTACGGACGCGGCGAACGGCGTGATCGTCATCAAGACGAAGCGTGGGGTGGCCGGCAAGCCGCAGTGGACCTACTACACCGAGCAGACCGGGATTCAGGATCGGAACACCTATCCGACGGCCTATCGCGCGTGGCGCACCGGCACGACGTCGACCACCAACTCGACGGCGGCCAACACGGTGCAGTGCTTCCTGTCGCAGCAGGCGTCAGGCGCGTGCAAGGCGGACAGCCTGACGACGTTTAACCTGCATGAAGATCCGGAAACGACCCCGTTCGGCACCGGTTATCGCACGCAGCATGGGCTTCAGGTGCGTGGCGGTTCGGATGCGGTGCGCTACTTCCTGCACGGGGAGTGGGAAAACGAAGATGGCGTGACGAAGCTGCCGGAGTTCGAGCAGCGCTATCTCGCCTCACGCGGGCTGCTTCGGAGCGCCGAGCAGTCGGACCCGAACGGCATGCGACGGATCACGACCCGCTCGAACCTCAACATCGCGTTGACGCCGAAGGCTGATCTGACTCTCAGTGCCGGTTACACCAACCAGAACCTGCGTCTGCCGATGTCGGATGACTCGGGAACGGCGGGTATCGCCGCGAACACCTACGGTGGTCCTGGCATGAAGTACAACCGGTCGCCCGCCGGTGACACCCTCTTCGGATGGCGCCAGTTTACGCCGCGCGACATCTACCAACGGGAGACCAATCAGGGGATCAACCGCCTCATCACGTCGATCGGCGGAAACTATCGGCCAACGACGTGGCTCTTCATTCGCGGCAATTACGGCCTCGACTTCATCCAGCGCATCGATACGCAGCTGTGCCGCTTCCAGCAGTGCACTGATGTGGGAACAGATCGTCAGGGTTTCAAGATCGACAACCGCACCAATTTCTTCACGTACACGGGTGACTTCGCAGCCACGGCCACGCGCAAGCTGTCTGACAATTTCGAATCGAAGACGACGGCCGGCTTCCAGCTCGTCCGCAACGTGTTTGACCGCAACGGGGCCACGGGTCTCGTGTTACCCCCGGGCGCAGTGACGGTGACCGCTGCGGCCACGAAGGACGCCGACGAATCCACGAGCGAAAGCCGGACCCTCGGCGGCTATATCGAAGAGAATCTCGGCTACCGTGATCAGCTCTTCCTGACGGCCGCGATCCGCTCCGATCGCAACAGCGCGTTCGGTGCGAACTTCGAAACGGTGTTCTATCCGAAGGTCGCGATGTCATGGGTGGCGTCGGAAGCCGACTTCTTCCCGAAGCCGTCCTGGCTCGACCAGCTGCGGTTCCGCAGCGCTTACGGTGCCTCGGGTGTACAGCCGGGGACGCTGGACGCCGTACAGTACTATTCGGCCACGCAGGGCCGTGGCGAAAGCGGCGAAGTGCCGGCGCTCGTGTACTCGACGCTGGGCAACCGGAATCTCCGTCCGGAGCGCTCCACGGAGCTGGAAGTGGGGCTTGATGGGACGTACTTCGGAGGTCGCGTGAACAGCGAAGTCACCTGGTACAACAAGCTGTCGAAGGACGCGCTGGTCTCGAAGATCCTGCCGCCGTCGCTCGGCACGGGCGCCACGGCGCGACTCGAGAACCTCGGCTCGGTACGGAACCGCGGTATCGAGGCTCTCATCTCGGCGCAGCTGATCCAGCGCCAGCGCTTCGGACTCGACGTACAGCTCAACCTGTCGCACAACGACAACTTGCTGCAGAGCCTTGGCGGCCAGCCGACGATCGGCACGACGCAGCAGCAGCGCGCTGGCTACCCCCTGTACGGCTGGTGGTCACGTCAGTTGACCGGGTACGAGGACAAGAACGGCAACGGCATCATCGAGTACAATGCCAGCGCCGCACTCTCCGAAATCACGGTGACCGACACCAACGTCTTCATCGGCTATTCAACGCCGCGCACGGAAGCGGCCTTCACCACGGGCGTTGACCTCTTCAACAAGAGCCTGCGTCTGAGCGCCATGGTGGATTACAAGGGCGGCATGAAGGTCTACAACAACAGCGAGCGCATTCGCTGCGCGAGCCGTCTGAACTGTCAGGCGATTGCGGACAAGAATGCTCCGCTCTTCGAGCAGGCCCGCGCCGTGATGGTCCGTGAGCATCCCAGCCGTTCGGTGGCCGGCTATTTCGAGGATGGCGATTTCATCCGCTTCCGCGAACTGAACGCGACGTACAAGATCCCTGACGAGCTCGCCGGCCGGCTGTTCCGCGGCCGCAACCTGACGGCGACGGCCTCGGTCCGCAACCTCGGGATCCTCTGGACCAAGTTCACGGGAGTGGATCCGGAAGCCTTCGGTACGACCGGCGACGCGCCGTCGTCGTTCCAGGCGTTCGGCCCGCCGACGTTCTTCGCGCTCCGCCTCTCCTTTGGCTTCTGAGGCGACGACCCATGACCATCATTCACACGATGCTTGATCGCAGCACGCGGCCGCGCCTCCTCCGCCAGATGGCCGTATCGGCTCTGGCCGTGACCATCGGGGCCTGCTCGCCGACCGAGTTCCTCCAGGTCACTGACCCGGACATCATCAATCCGAGCGACGTCTCGTCAGCTGCCGGTGCCAACGCGGCTCGCCTTGGCGCCATTGCCCGTCTGAACACGGCAACCAGCGGCGGCGAGAGCCTACTCCTGTTGGGTGGCCTGTTCGCCGACGAGTGGAACAATGGCGACTCGTTCATCGCCCGCCAGGAAATCGACCAGCGGACGATCACGATCCAGAACAACTTCCTCACGGATGCGAATCGCGCCCTGCACCGCGCGCGTCTGTCGGCTGTGCAGTCGATCGATCTGCTCAAGCGCTTTGCGCCGACCGCTCCAGGGTGGCAGAGCGCCGAGTTGTATTTCGCAATGGCCTACGTAGAGAACATCATTGCGGAGCACTACTGCAGCGGTTCGGTTTTCAGCACGGTAGTCGATGGTACGGAGGCGTACGGTGCACCCATGACCACCGAGGCCACGTATGCGATGGCGCTGGCCCATGCGGATTCGGGGCTCGCCCTCATCAAGGGGACGACGGCAGACGACATTCGGGTCCGCAGTGCCTTGCAGGTGACGA
>JBDKIJ010000082.1:0-9936 GCA_039797155.1 Gemmatimonadota bacterium
GGCCTGGATTCCCGGCAACACCGCTTCGACCTTCCCCAGATAGACATCACCCACCATCCGGCGGGCATCGGGGCGATCGACCAGCAGTTCCACCAGCTGACCGTCCTCGATGATGGCGACGCGCGTTTCACGCGGCGTCGCGTTCACCAGGAGTTCTCGCTTCATTGTGGCGTGCCGACTTCCCCGACGGTGGCGACTCCACGACGCCGGGGAAACGACTCACACGGTGAACCAGCGGTGGCCCGGACGCGCCTTGAGGCCGCGATCCGGACAACGTCAGACGGCGCCTTCACTGACGGAACCGATCGACCGAGCCGGGCGGCCCCTGGTCGCGAACCGTCCCGCGCTGGAAGCGGCGGGAGGCGCAGGCAGGCGCTCATCGCACGACGTCGCGATCCACGTCAACGGGACGTGTTCCGCAGTGACGAGGAGGGGGGCGTCGACCGGTGGCACGCTGGCCCCGGACGGCGCCGCCCCTACACACGAACCGCCAGTGAGTCGCACGGGCGGCCGGTGCCGGACTTGACGGCAACGATCACTTCACCTGAACAGTACACGCCCACCCGCTCCCCGGGAAGCGGAGCCGCGCGGGCGCACCGACCTGTCTACTGGTGCGTGAGCTCCTTGAGCAAGGCCCGGGCGATCACCAGACGCTGGATCTCGCTGGTCCCCTCCCCGATCTCGCAGATCTTGGCATCCCGCATGTACCGCTCGACGGGATAGTCCTTCGTGTAGCCGTATCCCCCATGGATCTGGATCGCCTTGATGGTGGCCCGCATGGCGAGCTCCGAGCAGAAGAGCTTGGCCATCGCCGCTTCCTTCCCGTAGGGATGGCCGTTTTGAGCCAGCCATGCTGCGTGGTACACCAGATGGCGCCCGGCCTCGATTTCGGTAGCCATGTCGCTCAGCTGGAACTGGACGCCCTGGAATGTGGCAATCGCGGCCCCGAACTGTTTGCGGACGCTCGCGTACTTGAGCGATTCCTCAAGCGCCCCCTGCGCGATCCCGATGGAGAGCGCGGCAATGCCGATACGCCCGGCATCCAACGTCTTCATGAAGTTGACGAAGCCGAGTCCCTCGGTGCCGAGCAGATTCTCGGCCGGAACCTCGACATTATCAAAGAGCAGCTCGCGCGTGTCGGAGGCGCGCCATCCGAGCTTGTCTTCCTTCTTCCCGGCACGGAAACCCGGCATGGCTGGAAGCGACGGATCATGGCCGATCCCGACCCGCCCGCAGGCCTCGAGGTCCACCGTCTCCTTCGTCAGAATGAACGACGAGATCCCCTTTGTCCCCTTGGACGGATCGGTCACCGCCGTGACCACGAACACTTCACCAACCCCGGCGTGGGTGATGAAGCGCTTGCTGCCGTTCAACACGTAATGATCACCGCGACGGACGGCCGTGGTTCTCGTGCCTCCGGCGTCGCTCCCGGCGGCCTCTTCCGTGAGACCGAAGCCACCCAGCACGCGTCCCGACGCCAAGAGGGGGACATAGCGCTCGATTTGGGCACGCGTCCCGAAGTTCACGATGGGGGATGTGCCAAGGGTGGTGTGCGCAGAGATCGTGATCGAGTGGGATGCGCACACCTTCGCGAGCTCCTCGATCGCGATCATGAAGCTCAGCGTATCGAATCCCGCGCCGCCGATCTCCTCGGGCCACGGGATCCCCAGCAGCCCCAGTTCACCCATCTGCTTGACGTTCTCCCACGGGAACGTCGAGTCCTCATCGTGTCTTCCGGCGACCGGCGCGACCTGTTCACGCGCGAAGGTCCGGACCATGTCGCGCACCGCCAGGTGCTGCTCGTTGAAATACAGCTGATCATGCATAAAGACTCTCCGACAACGTCTCCAACCGTTTGACACACGTGGACCACCGTCGTACTCGATCGCATCCCGAACGCGCCCTGCTACACCGGCGGCCGGCGGCGGCTGCGGCTGGTGCGCGCCGCAACCACGGGTGCCGGAGCCTCCTCCGTCAGACCGAGGCACCGATCACACGCGCCGCAATCCGACCGCACATCGGGATCTCCGAAATAGCGCAGGACGAACGCCCGTCGGCAATGCCTCGTCTGGGCATACCGCTGCATGGCATCGAGCCGACTGAGATCCGCTTGGCGCCGTCGCTCGAGCACCTGCCAATCCACCGGCATCCAGCGCGGATCCGACGCCCGCGGATCGAGCCGGAATCCTCCCTCGCTCCGCTCGTAGACAATGAACTGCGCGGCCTGCAGCCGCTCGAGCACCGGCGTGAGCCCCATCGCCCCACCCAATCCCGGCGGTAAGCCATCCAGATCGATCGATGCCCCGGTCTCGAGGCGTCGTCCTACCGCCCGCCATAGAGCCCGCAATACCTCGCGATCGTAGTCGCGATCTCCAACCAGTTCACGCCCGATCCGGTCCGGGGTGGCCAACAGACGTACCCAGACCCGCCCCACCGAGGGCGGCTCGAAGGTACAGAGACCGTTGGCGACGAGGACCCGCAACGCCGCCTGCACCTTGCGATCCCCCGCCTTGGGCGGGAGACGCCGCACCACCTCTTCGATGGAAAGCGACACGCTTCCGGAGCGGTCCGCTTCGGTTCGCAACAGACGCCATGCCTGCTCGACGAGACTGCGCTCCGGATGGGCGTTACTGATGAAGAACTCGTGGGTAAAGCGATCGGGATACATGTGGAGCAGCACGCACGTGCTGGCCTTTCCGTCGCGGCCGGCGCGGCCGGCCTCCTGATAGTAGGACTCCAACGATCCGGGCATGGCATGATGGACCACCAACCGCACATCCGGTTTGTCGATCCCCATACCGAACGCGCTCGTTGCGACGATCACCCGCGCCCGCTCTTCCATGAATGCATCCTGGGCACGCTGGCGGAGCCCGTCATCGAGCCCGGCATGATACGCCGTCGCCCGAATGCGGGAGCGCACCAGCGTGGCCGTGACCCGTTCGACCGCCTTGCGGGTCGGGGCATAGACGATGGCCGGCCCGTCGGATTCCCGCAGCCAGCGGACTGCGGTGTCATCTTTGTCTCGCTGCGTGCGCGTCGGCGCCACGTGATACGTGAGATTGGTGCGATCAAAGCCGGCCACCACCACCGCGGCGCTCCGCAAGGCCAATTGACGCACGATATCGTCGCGCACATCGGGCGTGGCCGTGGCCGTCAACGCGACCGTCTGCGGCGTGCCGAGTCGTTCGCGAATGCTGCCGATCCGCCGATAGCTCGGACGGAAATCATGCCCCCATTCCGAGATGCAATGTGCTTCATCGACCGCCAGCAACGCGACACCCATCTCCGCGAGACGCGAGAGGGTGCGTCCGGCATCGAGACGCTCTGGTGCGAGATACAGCAGCTTGAGGGCGCCGTCACGGGCCCGTGCCAATCGGTCGGCCACTTCCCCCGCCGGTACCGTGCTGTTGATGTACGCCGCCGGTATCCCGCGACGTTCAAGCGCTTCGACCTGATCCTTCATCAGGGAAATGAGCGGACTCACCACCACCGTGAGTCCGTCGCGCATCAGCGCCGGGACCTGATAGCAGAGTGACTTGCCGCCTCCCGTCGGCAACACCACCAGCGCATCCTGTCCCTCCAGAATGGCCTGCACAGCCCGCACCTGCGGTGGGCGGAAGTCGGGATAGCCAAACTGCTGTTGCAGCGTCTCCCGAGCACGAGCGAACAGCGCGCGGTTGTGCGGCGCGCCGTCAGGAGTCGTTTCGTGTGGGGGCCGCCGAGACGCCATGCCGCATGCTAGCGACCTGACGCGGGAGATGCGACATCACGCCAACGCAACAGCGCTCGACACGACGCACGTTGACAACGCCGGTGCCGTGCGTGGACTAAACGGCCCGCGCGAAGTGGCCGCGCGTGAACGCCCCGGACAGCAATCGCCGTGCGCGATCCGGGTCCGGTCGCTGTCCCTCGCGGACCGCCTCCAGCATCCCGCGATACGCGCTCACGAGTTCCCGCACCGGATCACCCGGGACGTTGAACACCATCTGATAGCCGCGAACCCCCGCCGTCCATAGCAACGGGAGGAACTCCCCGCCTTCGATCGGGCGAGAATGCAGCAGACGATTCCGACAGGCGCTGTCCGTCGCCACGGCGAAGGTGTATCCCGCCGGATCGGTCAGCGACACGTTCGTGTGCTTCTGCACGCAGAGATCACGGCAGGTTGTGGGTTCCCGATCAAACGCTGCGCTGAGCACGCAGTGCTCGATCGTCATCCCTTCGGTGCGGCCATACACCAACACATCGAAGCCGCGCCCCCCGAAGGGCGCGACGAGCGCAGCCAACTCATCGGTCGTGAGCTCGATGGAGGCTACGGCGCGCGACGCCCCCAACTCGAAGAGCAGCGCCGCCGTGTGCTGATTGAAGGCGTTCGTCGCGTAGTCCGCGATCACATCAACGCCGGCTTCACCGAGATCAGCGACCAGACCGAGATGACCCGTGAGAATCGGAAGGCCAAGCGCCAGCCACTTGTCGAGACGGCGCCGCTCCTCAGGGCGCACGATCGACGGCGTGCGCAGCCGCAGTCCAACTCCCTGTGCCGCCAATTCATCGCGCAGGGCCGTCACCCGGGCAACCGGCGGCGCCGGATGCCGCAGGAACGGATCGAGGACAATCTCCGTGGCGCCACCCGCCGCGGCGTCCCGGGCGCCCTCGAGGTCGAACACGATTGCGCGGAGGGCAAACCCGTCCAGCGTCTCGCGTTCGACTTCGGGCACATGGTGGACACAGTCGGCGATTCGCGCCTCGCGCACGGCGGCGTCACTCATCCGATCCCACCCGAGCTGTTCCTCGAGCTGCGCCGTTGCCTCCTGACGGAGCCGATTGAGTTCGCTCACGGGCACGAACAGCCCGGTCGTCAATCCGGAGACGTCGACCGCGCCCAACTTGAATGGCGTCCCACCAAGGCGACCGAACTGCTCGCGCAGCTGCGGCACATCCAGGCTACGCTTCGTGGCCGGCGTCAGCGGGACCTCGCCGCGCACCGTTACCTCATGCTCGCCCGCACGCCAGATCGTCTTGAGTGGCCCTCCGGCGTGTCCGAAACAGCGCACATCAACGCGCTGAGCACCGACGCGCTCGGGGATCGGTAGTTGTGCGAACGAGCCTTGCGCCTCCGTCATCAGCGCCGCAGAGCTGGTACGTACGACGCGCCATCCTTCTGGCACGCGCGTCGGTGACGGTCCACTACGGACATGCACGACCTGCCGATGCACCCCCGCCCGCACCTGCAACGTACGGACGCGCTGCACGGTCCCACCGACCGTCGCGGGCTTGTCCGGTTCGGCGGGCTCGAAGCCCAGCCCATCGCCTTCGACCAGCGGACGGCGTACCTCGACGATGAGATCCTGCCCGTCGTGACCCAAGACCAGGCCAAGCGATATCCCGCGGTTGTCGGGCTGGGAACGCGTGATGTAATCGCGTCCCTGTCGGCCGCCGTACATCCCCCCGGTGTTCCCGCGACTGAAGATCTGCACCAGCGGTTCGACCTCATCGGGCGACGGTGCACGCCCCGATTCGCCACGCGCGATCGCATCGAGCCAGCCGCGATATGCCTTCGTCACGGTGGCCACGTACTCCGGCTTCTTCTTCCGCCCTTCGACCTTGAGACACCCGATGCCAAGCTTGGCGAGCGCTTCGAGATAATCATGCGCGGCCAGATCCTTCGTGCTGATCAGATACCCGCGATCGAGCGTCGCCCCGGTGCTCTCGTCATTCAGTGTGTAATCCTTGCGGCACGACTGCGCACACGAGCCGCGGTTCGCCGACCGCTCACTGATCATGCCGGACATGAAGCACTGCCCGGAATACGAGATGCAGAGCGCGCCGTGGACGAACGTCTCGAGTCCAAGCTCCGGCACGGCAGCGCGAATGGCCTCGATGTCTTCCAGCGTGTTCTCACGGGCCAGCACCACGCGCTCGACACCCAGCCGCTGCATGACCCGCGCACCGGCGGCATCGTGGACGGTCATTTGCGTCGATCCGTGCACCTCGAGTGTCGGATATACCTGCTGGATCAGCCGCACGACGCCGAGGTCCTGCACGATCGCCGCATCGATCCCGCGGTCGATGCATTGCCCCAGATACGCGAGCGCCTCGGTCAGCTCATGCGGCTTGATCAGCACATTGAAGGTGAGGTACACCCGAACCCCACGCGCATGCGCCATGGCACACGCCTGCTCCAGCTCATCCAGGGAGAGCTGCGCCCCTTCGTCGCGCGCGTTGTACATCGACGCGCCGAGGTAGACCGCATTGGCACCGTTCGCGACGGCGGCGCGCACGGCGTCAAGGGTACCGGCGGGGGCAAGAAGCTCGGGAATGGGCGGGCGAACCATTCCGGAAATCTAACCGATCCGGTCGACGACTCCGACCCTCACGGCGTTCTTCACGCTGTCCCTCGAGCGCCTCAGCGTTTGATGAAGCGCAACAGCAGGGCCGCGCCAAGAAACGCGATCCCTGCCCACCGCATCCACTCGGTACCCGTCCGGAGCGCCATCGTGAAGGCGATCACGCCGGCCAGCAGCAGCGCCAATCGCAATCGGATGATCACGGACACGCCGGCATCCCCACGGACTTCGCCTCGCCATCGGGGATGTCGATCACCATCCGCAACAACGCGGTGGAATAGACCTTCCCCTGCGCATCGGTCTTGAGCGACAACGTCCCTCCACCGTCCAACGCGCCGTGCAGCAGAAAATTCAGCGCGTGAAGATTCGGCAGCTCGAAGCGCACCACATCCCCGGTGATCTGCCCCGCGAAGTGCGCCGCCACGGCGTCTCGCGTGACGTACCGCTCGAGCACCGGATACCACTCAGGGCGCAAGGCGATGAGCCCCACGTTCGCCGTATCGCCCTTGTCGCCGCTGCGGGCATGGGCTACGTCCAGCAATCGGACACGCATCGGCCTACTCCATGATCGAAACGGATGTCGATACGGCCCGCTTGTCGATGAGCGCCGGCCAATAGGCCACGATCTCCTCGACCTTCGGGCGTCCCCCAGCGAAACCGGTCACGCTCGGCGGGCCATTGAGCACCAGCGGCGCGATCTCACGCGTGAACCGCTCCACGGCCGCGCGATCTCCACCACGCACGCCGATGCGGTACTGCACTTCCGGGGCATCGCGTCCATCGCCGGCCAGCGCACCATGCGTCGCCGTCGCACCGACGAACTCGCTCAACACCTGATCGAAACGAAGCCCGAGTCGATCCAGCCGTTCGCGCAAAACGCGATCAGCCAGCTGCGCCTTCTCCATCGCATCGGGCCACGCATACACCAGCGACCCGACGGCCTTGTATCCCGCGCGGTATGCGATCGACACCTTGAGGTACGGCGTGGGCGCGCCCCCGGTGATCCCGTGCACCCTCACGCGATTTTCGCCGTCGTCCGCCAGGTGAATGCTCGTGAAGTCGGCGACCACATCCGGCGTGATGTACGCGTGCGGATCGCCCATCTCGTACACGAGCTGCTCGGTCACGCTCGGCACGGAAATCCGCCCACCGGTCCCCGGATGCTTCGTGATGACGAAGCTCCCGTCGGCCCGCACGTCGGCCAACGGATACCCCACATTCGCGAGGTCAGGGATGGTGCGCCACTCGTGCAGACAGTTCCCCCCCGAGCTTTGCGCGCCGCACTCGAGGATGTGCCCAGCCACAATGCCGGCGGCCAGACGGTTCCAATCATCCGCCGCCCATCCGAACTCGTAGCGCAATGGCGCCATCGTCAGCGCCGTATCGGTGCTACGTCCCGTGACGACAATATTCGCCCCTTGCGCCAACGCCTCGACGATCGGCGTCGACCCGATGTACGCATTGGCGCTCATCACCTGATCACGGATCATCGCCAATGGCTCGCCCGTGTCCATGTTGCGCAGTTCGTGTCCTTCGGCCAATAGGGCGTCGAGGCGATGCAACAGGTCATCACCGGTGACCACCCCGATCTGAACGCGGCCACGCACGCCGTGACGCGATGCCGCCTCAAGCAGCGCTTCTGCGCACGCCACCGGATTCACTCCGCCGGCATTCGCGATCACCTTCACGCCCTGTTCGGCCACCGCGGGGAAGACGCTCTCCATCGCCCCGATGAAATCGCGGGCGTAGCCCATGCGCGGATCCCGCTCCTTCTGTTTCTGCAGGATCGACATCGTGACTTCGGCGAGATAATCGAGCATGAGATAGTCGACCGGCCCGCCTTCAACCTGCCGACGCGGGGCCTCCAGCCAGTCGCCCCAGAAGCCCTGTCCGCTGGCTACCCGCACCGTGCGGTCGTTCGCCATCACACGCCTCCTACCGTGGGCATTGGGGGCAACACGAACGCCCCCAGATGTGGTCCCTCATTGTGCCGAGCGGCGCGCAACGCGAGCGCGAGCTGGGCGCGAGTGTTTTCCGGGAACACGATGGCGTCGACAAAGCCCCGGGCCGCCGCATAGCGAGCGTCGAGCTGGGTTTCGTAATCGGCACGCATCATGTCAACGGACTCCTGCAACTCCGCAGGGACCTCCGTGCCAGCCTTGCGCGCGGCCTCAAGCGCCGGGCCGTGCACCGCTTGCACGGCCGCTTCGCCCTCCATCACGGCCATGCGCCCCGTGGGCCACGACAGGATGAAGTCGGGATCGAAGCCCTGCCCCGCCATCGCGTAATAGCCCGCCCCACTGGCGTGATTCACGGTGAGTACAATCTTCGGTACGCGGGCACACGCCATCGCCTCGACGAAACGCGCGCCGGCACGAATGATCCCCTCGTGCTCCGCGTCGGCCCCCACCATGAAGCCTGAGACATCCTGTACGAAAACAATCGGCAGCCCCTGCCGATCGCACCGTTCGATGAAGTACGCCACCTTTTCGGCGCTTTCGGCGTAGATGATGCCACCGAAGCGCGGACGCTCGCCCGAGCGACCCTTGATGAGCCCGCGTTGATTCGCGATGACTCCGACGGGAATACCCTCAATGCGGGCGTCCCCACAGATCATCTCCTTCGCGAGATTCGGCTGGAATTCGTCGAGTGCCCCATCATCCAGCAGCGTGCGCAGCACAGCCCGCATGTCGTACGACATGCGATGATCGGCCGGCAGCACGTCGTACAGCGTCGATGGAGGCTCGGCGGGCGGCCGCCACGCCTCAGTCTGCGCCGCGGCGCGCCGCGGCAGGCGCGCGATCAGCTCGCGGAGACGCAGCAGGCACGCCGCATCATCGTCGACGGCATAGTGGGCCACCCCGGAGATCTCCGTGTGGGTGACGGCGCCTCCCAGCGTTTCGCCGTCGACCGACTGACCCGTCGCACCCTTCACCAGATTCGGGCCACCCAAACCCATGAACGATGTGCCCTTCACCATGAGGATCACATCGCTCAACGCCGGGAGATAGGCCCCGCCGGCCACGCACTGCCCCATCACCGCCGCGAACTGCGGAATCCGCAGGTAGCGACGCATGATCGAATTGTAGTAGAAGATGCGCGCCGCGCCGTACTGGCCGGGGAAGACGCCCCCTTGATACGGGAGATTCACGCCAGCCGAATCGACGAGATAGACGATGGGGATCCGGCACCGCATCGCGATTTCCTGCGCGCGCAGGATCTTCGTGATCGTCTCGGGCCACCAGGATCCCGCCTTGACGGTGGCATCATTGGCCACGACGACGCATTCGCGCCCTTCGATCACGCCAACTCCGGTAATCACTCCGGCGCCGGGCGCCTGCCCGTCATAGCGGTCGTGGGCCACCAGCAGCCCAACTTCGAGAAACGGTGCATCGGGGTCCAGCAATCGCACGACGCGCTCGCGCGCCGTGAGCTTTCCCTGCTTGTGCTGCTTCTCGATCTTGTCCGCACCGCCACCCAATCGCAGCGACGCCTCCAGCGCGCGGACCTCGTCGGCGAGCTGTCGTAGCCGCCCGGCCCCGCCCGCGCTCATGCCTCCGCCGATTCGCGGGAGGCGAACCACTCGCGGATG
>JBDKIJ010000083.1:0-3837 GCA_039797155.1 Gemmatimonadota bacterium
CCCTGACGCCAGCAGCAGCGGATGGCGCCCATCGGTAATGCGCACGCCTTCGGCGGGGATACCAAAGCGTACCGGCGCACAATGGGCTTCGAGCGCATAACGGGCGCGCGCATACAATGCATCGAGCGCCACAAGCGCCTCGTAGGCGCCGATCAGCGCGTCATGATACGGGCGAATGCCATCGGTCAGTGCACGCAATACGCGCTCGACTTCGCGCTGCTCCTCAAGTTCCAACTCACGCAGGCGATTGCCGAATTCGATCGCGGCAGGCGGCTCAACGAAAATGGTCGCGCCGGTCCCGGAACTGTCGTGCACAATGCCGCCGACATAACCGCGCGCCTCGCGCCGCATCGGCATCACCCAACGGCCGTTACGCATGGTGACCGAGAGATCGCTCACTTGATGGTGCGCCTCCAGGCGCCCCATTTCCCGCTCCAGCAACCGTACGAGCTCGCCTTCCGCTTGACGCAGCTCCCGACGCACACGACGTAACGCGGGCGATGCGTCATCCCGCACGGTCCCATCGTCGGCGATGGCGCGACCGATCGCCTCCTCCTGCGCGCGCAGATCGATCAGCCGCTCGGCATACAGCACGAGATAGGCGAGCGGGATCGGCGACCGCCGAGGGTCACGCAAGGCCTCACGGACGCGACGCGATGAACGGAGCAGCATGGCGCCCTGCAGCAATTCGAGCGCCGTCCATGTGAGCCCCTCGATACGCAGGCGCCGGAGCGGCTCGCCAAGATCGGGGATCGGTTCGCCGGACCACCCCTGCTCCGACAGGACCAGAGCGAGCATGGCGTGAACCCGGGCATGCTCGGCCTCGATCCAGTCGCGATCCCGTGTCGGGCGCAACGCCCGAACGGCGGCGGCTCCTGGAGAGGACGCAGCGCGACCCGCGACGTGCGCGAGGAGCCGAGGAAATTCGAGAATGCCGAGGGCGTGCGCGTTCATGATGCCCTGCGTGAAGCCGGCGCGAACGCCGACAAATTACTGAGCCGCGAGTGCCTCGCGCGCGATGGCGTTGATGACGCCGCCGTCCACGCGTCCCTTGAAGGCCGGCATGACCCGCGCCATGACGGCGCCCACGTTTGTCGCGCCACCGGCGATGGCCGCGTCAACCGCCGCCCGAATCTCCGCCGGATCGACCTGAGGCGGCAAATACACGTCGAGCAGCCGGATTTCCTGCTGCTCTTTCTCAAGCAGATCTGCCCGCCCGGCTTGGGCGTACAGCTCGACGGATTCGCGGCGCTTCTTGATGCCCTTGCGGATCACGTCGAGCACATCGTCGTCGGTCACCTCCCGACGGAGCTCGATCTCGCGATTCTTGGTCTCGGCGATGATCATGCCGAGCAACAGGACGCGCTCCTTTTGCTGCTCTCGTCGGGCCGTGGCCTGGTCCCCCTGCAACCGCGCCAGCAGCGAGCCGCTGCCGGCATCCACGGGACTGCTCACCCCTGCCGGGTGCGCCGGTTCTTCCGGACGGCCGCGTTCATCTTGCGCTTGCGGCGCTCGGACGGCTTCTCGTAGTGACGATGCTTGCGCAGGTCGGACAGGATGCCGGCCTTTTCGCACTTCTTCTTGAAGCGCTTGAGCGCCCGCTCGAAGTTCTCGTCCTCGTGGATGATGACTTCCGACAAACTAGACCTCGGATGGCTTGCGATAAGGAAGACCGACGCGGGGACCCGCGTACGGAAAAAGCGGCCTATGTGGGCCAGCCTTTAATCGTAGGTGACCCGTCTGGGGTGGTCAAGATCACCGGGGCGCAAAAGGGCACATTTCTGCGGCGCATCTCATCCCGGCGGCCAAGACATGGCCCGCCCGCCTAGGACATGCATGTGCAGGTGATGGACCGTCTGGCCCCCATCATCACCCGTATTGCTGACCACGCGGTAGCCAGTGTCGGCGATCCCCTCCTGCCGGGCGACCGCTGCCGCCAGGTGCATGACCGCCCCGAGCTCGCCCACGTCGTTGGCGGCATCCAGCGAACCGACATGCCGACGGGGGATGACCAGCACGTGCACGGGTGCCTGCGGATGCAGGTCCCGGAAGGCGATCGCCTGATCGTTCTCGGCGACGATCGTTGCCGGAATCTCTCCCGCAACGATCCGGCAGAAGATGCAGTCGGTCCTCATGGGGTCTCCGTCGGTGACGGTCGCGCCGCGAGCACGGTCCGCGCCACAGCCAGCGCGCCGATGGCTGCCGTCTCGAAGCGCAGAATGGTTGGGCCCAGGCTGGCCGCGCGGAAGCCGGCGGCGCGAAGTTGTTCCAACTCGTCGGCCTCGATGCCCCCTTCAGGACCGACGGCAATGACGACCGGCTGCATGTCGGCGCCAAGCGAACCGGCGGCCCCCGGTCCCACGAGGGGGGCGCCGGCCGGATCGAGAGCAAGACGATCGCCGACAGGCGCCGCAAGAATCGCACGCTCGAGGGTCGCCTCGGGGAACGGCTGCGGAAGCCAAGCCCCCTCCGATTGCGCCAAGGCGGATTCCATCCGGGCACGCACCTTCGTCTGAAAGCTGACCCCCTCGCCGCGGGGACTCACGCTCCGCGAGCGTCGCCACAGCACCGGGCGCCAACTCGTCGCACCCAATTCCGTGGCCTTCTCCGCGAGCCACAGCATACGGTCACGATCCGCGACCGGCACCAGGAGGTGGACGGGCGGCAGCGGGAGCATATCGGCAGCCTCCGTGATCTCGACGTAGGCCTGAGTCTTGGAGAGACGTACCAACTGCCCCACGGCGACGCGCCCCGCCCCATCGCGCACACCGACTACGGCTCCGGCTTCGATCCGGATCACCCGCATATGCCGCGCGGCGTTTTCATCGAGTACGATCGTCGCACCGCGCTCGAACGGCTCGCCAAACAGGAACTGCGGCAGCCCGGCGGCTATGCCCGTGCGATCGACACCGACCACCAGATGTCCTCCGGATCTTCATCAAGTACCCGCCAGCCCTGCGCCTCCATGAGCGCCAACATGGTGGGACGTTCCTCAAGCAGGATACCACTCAGGATCGCGATGCCTCCCGGCACCAGCGCCTGCTCGATCACCGGCAGGACTTCGAGCAGTACCGAGGAGATGATGTTGGCCAACACGAGGTGCACGGGAGCGACCAACGGTAGCAGCGTCGCGGCATCGCCCTCGAATACGTAGACCCGATCCGCGACGCCGTTGCGCTCCACATTCTGCTCGGCATCCGGGATGGCATCGCCATCGAGTTCGATCGCGAAGACCCGCACCGCGCCGAGTTTGGCAGCGGCGATCGCCAACACGGCACTCCCGGCGCCAAGATCGGCAACGATGGCGTTCGGCGGTAAGTGCCGAGGCAGAAGCCGCACGACCCCACGCGTAGTGGGGTGTTCCCCCGTCCCGAAGGCCATGCCGGGATCGATCACGATGGTGGTCGCCGGATCACGCCCTTCCGCCAACCACGGCGGCGCGACGGTCAACGACCCCAGCTGATGGGCGCCGATGCGCGTCTTCCACGCCTCGGTCCAATCGACCTCCGGGACCGGTGCGGTTTCGATCAACACCTGCTCGTCCGCCTCGGTCAGCGCGGCATGCACGGCCTGCAAGTCGGCACCCGGAGGGAAATGCGTGATGAGCGCGTCTCCGTCCTCGATCACGCCTTGCGATCCGACCGCGAAGAGCGCCGCGAGACACGCCTCCCGCGCGCCCGCCTGCGCATCAGGACGCACCCGCACGCTCACCCACCCGCGCGGTCGGTCAGGCACCGAGCGCCTCCTTCATCTTCGACCAGAAGCCCTTCTCGCGTTGGGCGGGCGCATTCCCCTGCAGCGTCCCCAACTGCTCGATCAGGCGCTTCTGCTCGCCGT
>JBDKIJ010000084.1:0-3234 GCA_039797155.1 Gemmatimonadota bacterium
CTGCTCAAGGCCGCCGGTGAAGTGTCGCGCCCGGATGCCATCCTGCGGCGGCAGATGGTGAAGGCGACCAAGCGGCAGAAGAAGGTCGAGCGGACGCAAAAGCTGCAGGAAGCGGAGCATCAGCTGCAGGAAACGGGGATCCGCCGCCTTCGCCGGCAGACGGTTTTCACGACGCCCAACTATCTCCCACCGGGATCCGACGCACAGGATACCGTTGACGAGCCAGAGTTCCGCGAGGCACTGGAGCCGCAGCACTGCTACGTCTGCAAGCAGCAGTACACGGTGCTCCATCATTTCTACGATCAGCTGTGTCCGTCCTGCGCGGAGTTCAACTACCGTAAGCGGACGGAACTCGCCGATCTCACGGGGCGCGTGGCGCTCCTGACGGGTGGTCGCGTCAAGATCGGCTATCAGGCCGGGATCAAACTGCTACGCGCCGGCGCGCACCTCGTGGTCACCACGCGCTTCCCGCGCGATTCGGCGGCCCGATACGCTGCCGAACCCGATTTCGAGCAGTGGAAGCATCGCCTCGAGATCTACGGCCTCGACCTGCGTCACACGCCCAGCGTCGAAGCGTTCTGCCATCACATGATGGAGACGCACGACCGCCTCGACTTCATCGTGAACAATGCGTGTCAGACCGTTCGGCGTCCGCCCGACTTCTACAAGCACATGATGGATCTCGAGCGCGCATCGATCAGCGCCATGCCGGAGCATCAGCGGAAGCTGCTCGGCGCCTACGAAGGGGTGCGCGGCTACCACCTGCTCCCCGAAGCGGGCGTCTCACGCGAGGACGAGATGATCACGCCGGCCACGCTGCCGCGCGCACTCGCCGAGGTCGCGGGCATCACGCACGCCGCCGAGCTGTCACAGGTCGCGCTGCTGGCCGAGGAGCATCAGGATCAGGCGCACCTCTTTCCCGAGGGACGGCTTGATCAGGACCTGCAGCAGGTGGACCTACGTGAACGCAACTCGTGGCGTCTCCTCATGCACGAAGTGCCCAGCGTTGAACTACTGGAAGTCCAGCTGGTGAACGCCATTGCGCCCTTCCTGCTGAACGCGCGGCTCAAGCCGCTGATGATGCGTACGCCGGAGCGCGACAAGCACATCGTGAACGTGAGTGCGGTCGAAGGGCAGTTCTACCGGAAGTTCAAGACGACGCGCCACCCGCACACCAACATGGCGAAGGCGGCGCTCAACATGATGACGCGCACGTCAGCGGCCGACTACGTGAATGACGGCATTCACATGAATGCCGCCGACACCGGGTGGGTGACGGATGAAGACCCGGTGCATATCGCGGCACGCAAGGTCGAGGAACACCGCTTCCATCCGCCGCTCGACATCGTGGACGGTGCGGCGCGCATTGTGGACCCGATCATCGACGGGATCAACACCGGCGTCCACGTCTGGGGGAAGTTCCTCAAGGACTACAAGCCGACGGACTGGTAGCAACGAAATCGGGGGCGCTGGAGCGCCCCCGATTTCGTTTTCACCACTGCAGGTCGCGAATGTACTGATAGTTCTCGCGAGCGCTCGCGAGTTCATCGGCGCCCCCCTCTTGCTCCACGAAGCAGGGCTTGTCCTTGAGGTCGCGGACCGTGGCGAGCAGCGCCTTGAGGTCAAACGCCCCCTTGCTCAACTCGGTGTCGCGGGTGGCGCCCGCCGCCGCGTTCTTGATGTGGAAGGAGCCGATGCGCCCCTGATGCTTCTGCAGGAACGCCATCGGATTGCCCCCGCCCATGAGCATGTTCCCGACATCGAGCTGAAAGCGCACGAACTTGGGATCGGTCTCGGCCAGAAAGACCTCCAGCGGCTGCTGTCCCATGACCGGCTTCTCGTGGTTCGGCTCATTGTGTAGCGCAAGCCAGATGCCCGCCTGCCGCGCCACCTCACCGGCCACATTGAAACGGTGGGCCCACACCTTGATCGCATCGATCGACTTGTTCGCCTCGGACGGGAGGCTGGGCGCCACGAGATAGCGATGGCCCAACTCGCGCGCCTCCTCGAGGCGCCGTTCCCATTCCGTGAGAATCGTTTCGGGGGTCATGTGCGCCGATGGCGCCTTGAGCCCTGTCGCCTTGAGCGCCGCCTTTACCTGCGGCACGGTGCGCCCGAAGTTCCCGAAACTCCAGAGCAGTTCGACATCGGCATAGCCGATCGCCCGCACCGCCTCGAGGGTCTTTTCCGGGTTCTCGCGCATGGCCTTCCGGACGGCATACAGCTCCAGGCCGATCCGTTCAAGTCGGCCGGCGGCCCCGAACCCTTCGTGTGCTCCGGCGGGCCACATGGTGCGAGCCTCGAGCAAACGCGGGGCCATTAGACCAAGGGCGGTGGCAGAGAGAAAGCGGCGGCGATCCATGGGCAGGCATCCTGTAACGGGTGAAATCCGGTGCTCCTCGATGGTAGCACCGCGTGCGCCACTTCGCCTCTCCAGCCCCGCTTCAGCACTCCGCGTCCCACCGCGTAGAATCAGGGACGATCCATTCCCCTTTGGCCGCCCCGTGCAGAGCCCCTCGTGACCCGCCTTCACTCCTCCCTGCCCCTCGCTGCCGCGGCACTCGTTGGTCTGGCCGCCACCGCGTCCGCCCAGCCCGCCCCAAGCGCTCCCTGGGATCCGCAGCAGATCCTCCGCACCGAATCGTTCGTGAAGCCGCCGGCGAATATCGAGCGGATGATCATGACGCCACGCGTCGATATTTCCTTCACCGCGCCGAGCCCCGATGCGCGCTGGTTCCTGCGGACCAGTGGCGCCGACCGCGGCGACATCAAGGCGTTCGGCGCGCCGCACATCTGGCTGGGCGGCCTGCAGATCGACACGCGCGCCAATCGGGCGCGGAGCGTCACGACCAGCACGCGGACCGGCATCATCCTGGTCGATCCACGCACGGGTGCCGAGCGCCGCTTCCCGGCGCCAGCTGGAACCACGATATCGTCACCCATCTGGTCGCCAACGGGTTCCCACGTGGCCTACATGGTGAACACGCCGTCGGGGAGTTACGCCCATGTCCTCGATGTCGCGACCGGTCGGAGCGTACGACTCTCTGAGCGGCCGCTGCTGGCCACGCTGGTGACGGACCTCGAATTCACGGCAGACGGTCGCGCCGTGGTGGCCGTGCTGGTACCGAGCAACCGTGGCCCGGTGCCCACCCATGGTGAGGGTGACATCGAGGATGGCCCGCAGGTACGCCTGACTGAGTCGCGCGCGGTACCACAGCCGGTGCACTTCTCGCT
>JBDKIJ010000085.1:0-9223 GCA_039797155.1 Gemmatimonadota bacterium
AAGCGCGCCCTGGTGATCCGCGTGCTGGGCGGCACGCGCCGCCGCTACGCGGGGCTCGGCGATCGGGTCATCGTGGCGGTCAAGGACGCGCTGCCGAACGGCACCGTGAAGAAGTCCGATGTGGCGAAGGCCGTGGTGGTCCGCACGGTGAAGGAGACGCGCCGCAAGGATGGCAGCTACATCCGCTTCGATGAGAACGCGGTGGTGATCATCAACGACAACGGGGAGCCGAAGGCCACCCGTATCTTCGGCCCCGTGGCGCGCGAGCTTCGCGAGAAGCGCTACATGAAGATCGTGTCGCTGGCCCCCGAGGTGCTCTGAGATGCGCAAGAACGTCTATTACCGCACGGATCGCGGCCAGCGCCTCGGCGCGGCGCGTCACGCCCTCAAGGCGTCGCGTGAAGTGATCCATGTCACCAAGGGTGACACCGTCCGCGTGATGCGTGGCGACGACAAGGGGAAGGAAGGGAAGGTCCTTCAGGTGTACCCCAAGACGGGCCGCATCAAGGTGGAAGGCATCAACATCGTCAAGAAGCACCGCAAGGCGCGCACGGCGGAGGAGCAGTCGGGTATCATCGAGATGCCGGCGCCCTTCCATGCGTCGAACGTGATGCTGCTCGATTCGAAGACCGGCAAGCCGACGCGCGTACGTGCGCGCATCGACAAGGACGGCACGAAGGAGCGCATCGGCGTGAAGAGCGGTCAAGTCATTCCCCGCGCGCGCTGATCGGAGCTAACGAATCATGGCAACCAAGGAAAAGGCCGGCGGCAAGGCCGGATCGAAGGGCGGCGCGGCCAAGGGCGGCGCGGCACAGAAGGGTGGCGCGGCCAAGGGTGGCGCGGCCAAGGGCGGTTCCAAGGGTGGCAAGCAGGGCGGTCAGCCTCGGCAGGCGATGGACTTCACGAAGCGTGAGCATGCGGGGGCCGGCTTGCCGGTGGCCGCGCCGCGCCTGAAGGCCCATTACGAGCAGACGGTCCGCGCGAAGCTGGCCCAGCAGTTCGGTTTCACCAACCCGCACGAAGTGCCGACGCTCGAGAAGATCGTCATCAACTGCGGCGTGGGCGAAGCGGTGAAGCAGCCGAAGCTGCTCGACGTGGTCGTCGAGGAGTTGGCGCTGATCACCGGCCAGAAGCCGGTGCGCCGCAAGGCGAAGAAGTCGGTCGCGAACTTCGGCCTCCGCGAGGGGCAGGAGATCGGCGCGTCGGTGACGATGCGCGGCGCCCGCATGTGGGAGTTCCTCGATCGCTTCGTGACGGTGGCGTGCCCGCGTATCCGCGATTTCCGCGGCCTTGGCACGAAGTCGTTCGACGGTCGTGGCAACTACACGCTCGGCATCAAGGAGCAGATGATCTTCCCCGAGATCAACTACGACATGGTTGAGCAGATCCACGGGATGGATATCACGTTCGTCACGTCGGCCGAGAAGGATGCGCACGCGTTCGCGCTGCTGCATCAGCTCGGGATGCCGTTCCGTGGCGACGATAAGCCGGTGACGCCGAAAGTGGCGCAGCCGAACGCGGCCTGACCTGGACCAGGACTGAACGATGGCAAAGACGAGCAAGCTGGCCCGGAACGCCCAGCGCAAGGAGCTGGTGGAGCGCTACGCCGAGAAGCGTGCGGCGCTCAAGGCCGTGATCAACAGCCCGAAGAGCACGCCGGAGGAGAAGCAGCACGCGGTGAACGCGCTGCACCGTCTCCCGCGCAACTCCTCGGCGACGCGTGTCCGCAACCGCTGCAGCATGAGCGGCCGTCCGCGCGCCTTCCTGCGGCATTTTGGCCTCAGCCGCATCGCACTCCGTGACATGGCCCTGAACGGCCTGATCCCGGGTGTGCGCAAGGCCAGCTGGTAACTTTCACTTCCTACCGGTCCGGCTCCCCGAGGGGGCGAGCGGGATACCCTAGGAGATTCTTTCGAGCATGAGCCTCAACGACCCTATTGCCGACATGCTGACGCGGTTGCGGAACGCCTGTGCGTCCAAGCACCGCCGCGTGGACATGCCGGTCTCGAAGATGAAGATCGAGATCGCGCGCATTCTCAAGGAGAATGCGTTCATCCAGGATTACCGCACGGTGGAACTCGAGGATGGCAAGGCCGTCCTGCGGGTGATCCTGAAGTACGCCCACGGGGGCCAGTCGGTCATCCGTGAGGCGCGCCGCATCTCGACCCCCGGTCTGCGCAAGTACGTCGGCGTGACCGAAATCCCGCGGGTGCGCAACGGCCTCGGCATGGCCATCCTGAGCACGTCGAAGGGGATCATGTCCGACCGTGATGCGCGCGCTGCCAACACCGGCGGCGAACTCCTCGCCCTCGTCTGGTAAGGAGCCGCTCATGTCACGTATTGGGAAGCGCCCGATTCCGGTTCCGGCCGGAGTGACGGTGGCGATCAACGGAAGCGCGGTGTCGGTGAAGGGCCCGAAGGGTGAGCTTGCCCGGGTGTTGCCGGCCGACATGATCATCGCGCAGGAAGGGAGCGAGCTGCTCGTGCGTCGTCCGTCCGATGAGGAGCGCCACAAGGCGCTGCACGGCCTGACGCGTACGCTGGTCGCGAACATGGTGGAAGGGGTGACGAAGGGGTTCCAGAAGACGCTGGAGATCACGGGCGTCGGCTACAAGGCGGAAGCGAAGCCGTATGGCGCGCTGCTGTCGCTGGGCTTCTCGCACACCATCGAGTACAAGACGCCGGAAGGCGTGAAGATCAACGTGCCGAATCCGACGACCGTGGTGATCGAGGGCGCCAGCAAGGAGCTCGTCGGTCAGGTGGCGGCGGAGATCCGCAGCAAGCGCAAGCCTGAGCCGTACAAGGGCAAGGGCGTCAAGTACCAGGGCGAAGTCATCCGCCGCAAGGCCGGCAAGGCGGGAGGCAAGTAATGGCGAAGATCGCGATTCCGCGCACGAATGCGGAGCGGCGCAAGCGCCGTCACCTCCGCGTGCGCAAGGCCGTGAACGGGACGCCGGAGCGTCCGCGTTTGGTGGTGTTCCGTTCGCTGAAGCACATCTACGCCCAGATCGTCGACGATGTCGCGCAGCGCACGCTGCTGACCGTGGGCGACGAAGGGATGAGCGGCACGAAGTCGGAGCGCGCGCTCGCCGTCGGCAAGGCCGCGGCGGAGAAGGCGAAGGCGGCCGGCATTTCGAAGGTGGTCTTCGATCGCGCCGGTTACCAGTACCATGGCCGCGTGAAGGCCGTTGCCGATGGCGCCCGAGAGGGCGGCCTGGAGTTCTGATCATGGCTGACGCACAGAATACCGGTGGCGCTTCGGCGCGTAGTGGTGGGAACCGCGGTGGCCCGGGTGGCGGCCGTGGACGTGGCGGCCCGGGTGGCGGCCGTGGGCGTGGTCCGGGTGGCCCGGGCGGCGGTCGCGGGCGTGGCCCCGGCGGGGAAGGCGGCGGACCGGGTGGCGGCCGTGATGGCCGTGGCCGTGGGCCGGACCGTGGGGCGCCGCAGGAGCGTGAACAGAGCGATCTCGTCGAGAACGTGATCGCGATCAACCGCGTCGCGAAGGTCGTCAAGGGCGGCCGTCGCTTCTCCTTCAACGCGCTCGTGGCCGTTGGCGACGGGCAGGGGAAGGTGGGCTTCGCGACCGGCAAGGCGAACGAAGTGTCGGAAGCGGTCCGCAAGGCCGTGGATGCGGCGCGTCGCAAGATGGTGCACATCCCGCTGACCGGCTCGACGATTCCGCACGAAGTGGTCGGCAAGCATGGCGCCGGCAAGGTGTTGATGAAGCCCGCCGCGCCGGGTGCCGGTGTGATCGCCGGTGGCGCCGTGCGCGCCGTGCTCGAGTGCGCCGGCATTCATGACATCCTCACCAAGTCGCTCGGATCGACCAACCCGCACAACATGGTGCGGGCGGCGATCGACGGCCTCACGCACCTGGTCACCGTCGAGCAGGCGGCGAAGGAGCGCGGGATCGACGTCTCGCAGATCGGGTACAAGTCCCGCGCGAAGGTGAAGAGCGAAGCGGTGGACACGCGTAAGGCGGCCGTGGTGGCTGCGGAGGTCGCATAATGCCGCGGACGTTCGTGTGGCATCCGTCGAAGGGGCCGGCCAAGACGCCGAAGCTCGAAGCGCCGACGGAAGGCAAGGTGAAGATCACGCAGGTGCGCAGCTCCATCGGTCACTCGTGGCGCATGCGTGCGACGCTGGCGGCGCTCGGGCTGCGTCATCATCAGCAGTCGGTCGTGCAGCAGGATTCCGCCTCGCTGCGTGGCCAGCTCAAGAAGGTGCGTCACCTGGTTCAGGTGACGCCGGTGGAGGGGTAAGCCGATGGCCAAGAAGGCAGTAGAGACGGTCGAGCAGATCGGCCTGCACAACCTGTCGCCGGCGCCCGGTTCGCACCGGTCGCGCCGTCGTCTGGGCCGCGGCCCGGGCTCCGGCCTCGGCAAGACGTCCGGCAAGGGTCACAAGGGCTCGATGGCGCGGTCTGGCCATGGCGGCCCTGGTGGCGGCAAGCCGCACTTCGAAGGCGGTCAGATGCCGATCACGCGCCGGATTCCGAAGCGCGGTTTCACCAACCCGTTCCGCGAGGAGGCGCAGCTCGTGCGCCTCGACGCGCTGACGCAGGTGGTTGGTGATGAGGTGTCGGTGGAGACGCTGCTCGCCGCGGGGCTGATCCGCGCCGGGCAGGGGCCGGCCAAGCTGCTCGCCAACGGTGAAGTGGCGAAGGCGTTCACGGTGCGCGGCGTGAAGGTCAGCGCCGGTGCCAAGGCGAAGATCGAAGCGGCCGGTGGCCGCATCGACGGCTGACGGAGACTTTTCAGCGCATGGCGCAGCAATCCAACCAGGCGGCGCAGGCAGTCGCCAACATTTATCGGACGCCCGAGCTGTGGGCGAAGATCACGTTCACCTTCGTGTGCATGTTGATCTATCGCGCCGGCTCGCACATCACGGCGCCCGGTATCGACGTGCAGGCGCTGACGGACTACTTCACCCGGCAGCAGGGGTCGGGCTTCCTCGGGCTGTATGACATGTTCGTGGGCGGCGGCCTGTCGCGTGCGACGGTCTTCGCCCTCGGCATCATGCCGTACATCTCGGCCAGCATCTTCGTCCAGATCGCGGGCGCGGTGCTGCCGAATGTCGACAAGATGCAGAAGGACGAGGAAGGGCGGAAAAAGCTCACGCAGTACACCCGGTATCTCACGGTGCTGCTGGCGCTGATTCAGGCCTACGGCTTCGCGCTGTTCACGGAATCGCTCCCGGCCGCCGTGTCGCGTCCGGGTCCGTGGTTCACGGTCCAGATGATGCTCTTCCTTACCACGGGCGCGATCTTCGTCATGTGGCTGGGTGAGCAGATCACCGAACGCGGCCTGGGGAACGGCGCGTCTCTGATCATCTTCTTCTCGATCGTCGAGCGGATGTGGCCGTCGATCTTCCAGACGTTCGGCTTCGTGTCGACGGGCGCCGTGGCGCCGCTGTCGATCGCGGTGCTGGCGATCATGATGGTCGCGGTGGTGGCCGGTGTCGTGGCCATCACGGTCGCGGCGCGTCGCGTGCTGATCCAGATCCCGCAGCGGACGATGGCGCGTGGCCGTCAGCGTGAAGCGGCGCGGAACTTCATCCCGCTTCGCATCAACACGGCGGGCGTGATGCCGATCATCTTCGCGCAGTCGGTGATCGTGATTCCGGGCGCGCTCGCGCAGTTCAGCGGCAACGCGAAGCTGCAGGAGATTGCGGAGTACTTCAATCCGCAGGGCCCGAATCCGTGGCTGTACTTCGTGCTGTCGGCCGTGCTCATCCTGCTGTTCACGTACTTCTACACGTCGATCATCTTCAATCCGGTCGACCTGGCGGAGAACCTGAAGAAGCAGGGCGGCTTTGTGCCGGGGATCAAGCCGGGCGCGAAGACGGCCGAGTACATCGAGGAAGTGGTGGAGCGTATCACGCTCCCCGGCGCGATCTTCCTGACGGTGATCGCGTTGATGCCGGTGATCATCGCCCGCATCGTGAACGTCCCCTTCCAGTTCGGCGGCACCTCGCTGCTGATCGTGGTGGGTGTGGCGCTCGACACGATGTCGCAGATGCAGCAGCACCTGCTGCTCCGGAAGTACGACGGCTTCATGAAGAAGGGACGGGTCCGCTTCCGCGGCCGTCAGGCCACTCAAGGCGGCTTCTGAGGAATCGGCGTTGATCATTGTCCTGCTTGGTCCGCCAGGGGCGGGCAAGGGGACACAAGGCGAGCGGCTTGCCGCTCGCCTTGGTGTTCCCAAGATCGCCACGGGCGATGTGTTACGGGCGGCGGTGCGCGACGGCACGCCGCTCGGCCTTGAGGCCAAGGCAGCAATGGACCGCGGCGATCTCGTTCCGGATGCCGTGATCATGGGCATCATGAAGGAGGCCCTCGCGGCGCCGTCCGCGGCCGGCGGTGCCATCCTCGATGGTGTGGTGCGTACGACGCCGCAGGCCGCCGGGCTGAGCAGCACGTTGGCCGACTTGGGCCGTCCGTTGGATGCCGTGTTGCTGTTCGAAGTGGACGAGGACGAGCTGGTGCGTCGGTTGAGTGGCCGCACCACGTGCGAGGGATGTCAGAAGCCCTACTTCGGCCGTCAGCCTGGTGAGTCGTGCGGCGCCGACGGTTGCACTGGCGTGCTGGTGCGTCGAAAGGACGACGAGCCCGAGGCGATCCGGAAGCGCATGCAGGTCTATCGTGACCAGACGGCGCCGGTGATCGATTGGTACGAGGCCCACGGGGCCAACATGGTGCGCATCGACGCGCTGGGCACGCTTGAGGACGTTGAAGCCCGCGTGTTGACGGCGCTCGGATCCCGCTAAATGGGACTCGGCGGGACCGCTCCGGCGGCGATGTTGAAGTCGCCCCGGGAAATCGAGATCATGGCACGTGGCGGCGCGATCCTGCACGCCACATTGATGCACATGAAGGCGCACGTGCGCCCCGGGGTCACCACCGGTGAACTCGACACGCTTTGCGAGACCTTTATCCGCTCGCATGCCGGGGCGGTGCCGGCGTTCAAGGGGCTCTACGGCTTTCCTGGCAGCGCCTGCATCTCGATCAATGAGGAGATCGTCCACGGAATCCCGTCGCGCAAGCGCGTACTGCACGAGGGCGATATCGTGTCGCTCGACGTCGGGGTGAAGCTGGACGGCATGTTCACCGATTCGGCGATCACCGTGCCGGTTGGTGAGGTCGACGACGAGACCCGGCGGCTGCTCGAGGTGACGCAGCAGTCGTTGGCGGCGGGGATTGCCGCCGCGACCCCTGAGAACCATGTCGGTGACATCGGAGCCGCGGTGCAGGCGGTGGTGGAAGCCGCAGGCTTTTCGGTGGTGCGTGAGCTGGTCGGCCACGGTGTGGGCTTTGCCCCGCACGAAGAACTGCAGATCCCGAATTACGGGAAGCCGAAGCGCGGGAAGAAGCTGAGCGTCGGTCTCACCATCGCGATCGAACCGATGGTGAACGTGGGTACGGCCAAGACCCGCACGCTGAGTGACAAGTGGACCGTGGTGACCGCCGATGCCAAACGGTCGGCGCATTTCGAGCACACGGTCGCCATCACGGAAGACGGGCCACGGATTTTGACGCTGTCGTAAGCCCGCCGCTTCATCGTCCGTCGCACGTCGCATTGCTACACGTCTCAGCGCCGCCGAGAGTTTCCTGAAGAGGGAATTCTTTGGCGGTTTTTTTATTGTTGTGACAGCCCTTGATCGCGGTGCGGGATTCTGTGATTTCTGACATCATGGATAGGAACGGGATTCTCATTTGAATTAGTACCGTTTGGTCCTATTTAAGCTGTCGGCTGTGCCACCGTACCGGTCTGTGAGGGAATTGCATGCAACAGCGTGATGAATTCATTGCAACGCTTGCGCATGAATTGCGCGGCCCGCTTGCGCCGTTGCGAACCAGTATCGATCTCGCGCGGGCGCGCCGGTCGGATGATCCGTTGATCATCAGTGCCATGAACATTGCCGATCGACAGGTCACCCGGTTGGTACGTCTCGTTGATGACCTCCTCGACATCGGCCGCATCACGAGCGGCCAACTCGAAATCCGGCGTGAGTCGGTGGTACTACGTGACGTGATTGCGCGGAGCATCGAGGGGTCGCTGCCGATCATCGAGGAGCATCACCACCACATGCTGAGTGACCTCGAATCGTCGAGCGTCGTGGTGCTGGGTGATGCCGATCGGCTGGTACAGGTATTTACGAACCTCCTCACGAATGCCGCGAAGTACACCCCGGATGGGGGGCATATTGCCATCTCGCTGACGGCTGACGACACGCATGCGACCGTGCATGTGCAGGACACGGGGATCGGCCTGGCACCGGAGCAGCTGCAGCGGGTCTTCGAGCTGTTCACCCGCGTGCGGGACACGCAGTACATGGGTGTAGAAGGCCTAGGCGTCGGGCTGGCGCTGGCGCGGCATCTGATCGAACAGCATGGTGGCACGATCACGGTCAGCAGCAAGGGAGAAATGCGGGGGTCCCGCTTCACGGTACGCCTCCCGCTGCGGGAAGCCGCCCTCCATGGCATCCCCCCGCGCGCGATGACATCTGTCCGTCGTCGAGTTCTGGTCGTTGATGACCACATCGATTCGACGGACACCATGGCGCTGCTGCTTGAAGCGCTGGGGCATGAGGCCATCGTTGCCAATGATGGCGCGTCCGCCCTCCGCTGCGCGGCGGAGCAGCCCCCCGATCTCATCCTGCTCGATCTGGGGCTTCCGGATCTCGATGGTGTGGAAGTGGCGCGTCTGCTCCGACTACGACCCGGCGGCGAGACGTTGCGTATCGTGGCGCTGACGGGATGGGGACAACCCGCTGATCGTGAGCGCACGCGCGAGGCGGGATTCGATCTGCACTTCGTGAAGCCGCTGTCCCGCGAGGCACTGGAGACGCTGGTGAATACGCTCGCCGCACCAGTCCGCGATAGCGTACCCCCAATGCTCCCACCGGCCTGAGCGAGCGGACGGCATTCGCGGCCTGAGTACTCGGCCGGCGATTGCAGCCGGAATCCGCAGTGTAGGGGCACTGTCTGTCGGGGGGGCTGTCCCATCGATGTCGTGCAGTGCCCTGCAATTCCGGACTAACACCTTTTTGATTCCCGAGACTTACAAGTCCGGAACAATGTTATTGGTCTGGTCGCGCGTGCACCGCGTCCATGACGACAAGACTATGGCGGCGACGCGGCCGTAATTCACCAGTGCATGCAGCCCGCGTTGGGCTGAACAACATGATGTGCGACGCGAGTGACCATCATGAATACACGAGA
>JBDKIJ010000086.1:0-4263 GCA_039797155.1 Gemmatimonadota bacterium
GCATGTGTGACACGCCCCCACACCTGCATCTGCGCCGTCGCGCGCACCTCGGCACTCGGTCCGGCCACTCGGCGATCGATCTGGCGCTCGATGAACGCCCCGAGTCCCGGCACGCGCAACGCGCGGGAGATCAGCCCTTGCAGGCCGAAGCCACGCCGTGCCGACTTGGGGAGTGCGAGATAAGTGTGAATGTTCTTAATGCCGGTCGACCAATGCGCCGTCGACACATCGCCCCACGGGATGGTGACGGCATCACGCGGACGGTCACGGAACGGAATCCGCTGCGTCTTCCATGCCGACGGCACGCGAGTCACGACACCATCCTGGCGGATGGCGCCGTCATCCCCGCCGCCAAGCAGCATCGTCTTGAGCGTCCCGCGACTGAAGCCGCCGCCACCGGCAAAGGCCAGCTCCAACAACGACGCGCCGGGAAGCGCGGCGGCCAGCGTCGCCGCGACGCAATCGGTGGGCACGACATCAAAGCCGACACCGGGGAGCATCACGATCCCCGCATCGCGGGCACGCGCGTGCTCGGCGCGACAGGCTTCGAACACGGCGATTTCGCCCGTGATGTCGAGGTAGTGGACACGCTCGGCGAGACAGGCGGCCCGCATGGGCGCGCTGGTTCGGCTGAAGGGGCCGGCGGCGTGCAGGACGATGGAAATACCATCGAGGCCCTTGGCTAATTGCGCGGTCTCAAGCGAAAACACCCGCCACGGCAGGTCGTATTGCGCCGCGAGGGGTTGCAGCCGTTCCGCATGACGGCCGGCGAGTACCGGTCGCAAGCCGGCGCGCACCGCCTCCTCCACGATCAGCTGTCCGGTGTAGCCGTTGGCACCATAGATCAGAAGCATGTCGGAATATGCGGTATAATTCCCGAATGCGAGTCGCTGATCCCATCACGTTTATCACGGCCTCCACCCCGCTTGGCGTCGGACTGGTGGCGGCATCATCGCGCGGCGTGTGCGCGCTCGCGCTCGGCGATCAGGAATCGGCATTGATTGCCGACCTCGCGGCTTCGTTTGGCGGGGATCGGTGCCGCCCCGCCGACGCGGACACCTCGGCCGTGGTCCGCGGGTGGCTCGACACGGTGATAGAGGCGCTGCATGCGGGCGAGGATGGCATGCCGCGCCTTCTCTCCGCTCCTCTGACGGTGCCCCTCGACCTTGCCGGGACCGCCTTCCAGCTGGCGGTGTGGCGTGAGCTGCAGGCCGTGCCGGCCGGCCAGGTGGTGACCTATACCGAGCTGGCGCGGGCGATCGGTGCCCCCCGCACTGTTCGGGCGGTTGGGTCCGCCTGCGGCGCCAATCGCGTGGCGCTGCTGGTGCCATGCCATCGGGCCGTGCGGCAGAACGGGCAGCTGGGGGGCTACCGCTGGGGGCTTGAGCGCAAGGCGCAACTGCTCGCTTGGGAGCGCGCCGGGCGGTAGTAATTCAGCGGTCCTCAACCCACCGCTCCCAAGACTGCTCCCATGACTGTGCATGTGTTGGCGCCTCGCGCCACCCTGATGGCCGTCACGACGCTGGTGTCGGCGGCCGTTTCGCCACTGACCGCTTCGGCGCAGGCGCGCCCCACGCCACGCCCGATCCCGACTACGTCGTCGGTGATCACCGACAGCACCTTCGGTGGCCTACGCTATCGCAACATCGGCCCCGCCAACATGTCGGGGCGCATCGCCGACGTGGAAGGCATCCCCGGCGATCCCACGCTCCTGTACGTCGGCAGTGCCTCGGGCGGCGTCTGGAAGACGACAAACGCTGGCACCACCTGGACGCCGATCTTCGACAAGCAGCCGGTGCAGAGCATCGGGGATGTCGCGCTTGAACCGGGGAATCCCGACGTGGTATACGTGGGCACCGGCGAGGGGAACCCGCGCAACTCGGTGTCGTTCGGCAATGGCATCTACCGCAGCACCGATGGTGGCAAGACGTGGAAGTGGCTCGGCCTCGCCGACTCGCGCCACATCACGCGCATCGTGATCAATCCGCGCGATCCGAAGAAGGTGTATGTCGCTGCGCTCGGTTCGGAGTACGGGCCCAACACGGAGCGTGGCGTCTTCATGTCGGAAGACGGCGGCGATACGTGGAAGAAGGTGCTGTACATCGATGACCGGCATGGTGCATCGGATCTCGATATCGATCCGCAGAATCCAAACATCCTGTACGCCGGCATGTGGTATTTCGACCGCAAGCAGTGGACGCACCGCTCCGGTGATGAACAAGGCGGGATCTTCCGCAGTGTCGACGGCGGACGCAGCTGGACCAAGCTGACGCAGGGGCTGCCATCGCTGATGGGACGCATCGGCGTGAAGGTGGCGCCAAGTGCGCCGAACGTGGTGTACGCCGTAGCCGAAACCAAGGAAGGGTTCGTCTTCCGCTCGACGGATCGCGGCGCCACGTGGACGATGACCAGCCGCAACGCCAATACGATCGGGCGCGGTTTCTACTACGCCGACCTGCGCATCGATCCCAAGAACGAACACCACGTGTATACGCTCGGCATGTCGTTCATGCATTCGATCGACGGCGGGCGCACCTTCGAGAATGTGCCGGGCAACTTCCACGGCGATCATCAGGCCAGGTGGATCGATCCGGCGAATCCGAAGCGGCTCCTGATGGGCGATGACGGCGGGCTGAATGTGTCGTACGACGGCGCCGGCGCGTGGGAGTGGTTCGGCAATCTCCCCGTCGGCCAGTTCTACCAGCTGTCGTATGACATGCGCGAACCGTTCTACCATGTCACCGGTGGCCTGCAGGACAACGGCGTGTGGACCGGGCCAGTGCGCACGCGGAAGAGTCAGATCTATTCGTGGGAGTGGCGCTTCATCCAGTTCGGTGACGGCTACTACGGCATCAGTCATCCCGACGATCCCGACTGGTTCCTCAGCGACTATCAGGCAGGTGGCATCCAGGCGACGCACTTGGGGCGCTATGAAGTGCGTGAGGCATCGCCACAGCCCAAGCGCATGGATGGCTACTCGGCCGACTCCAATCGCGTGCGCTTCAACTGGAATGCGCCGATCGTGGCCTCGCCGCATGATGGCAAGACGGTGTACTTCGGTGGTAGTACGCTCTTCCGCTCGACCGATTGGGGAAAGACGTGGACGGCACTCGGCGGTGATCTGTCCAAGAACGACAAGTCGCGACAGGGCGATGCCGGTGGTCCGATCCTGAAGGAGAATACGGTCGCCGAGTACTACGGCACGATCTACTCGTTCGCCGAATCACCCGTAAAGAAGGGGGTGCTGTGGGCGGGCACCGATGACGGCAACCTGCAGCTATCGCAGGATGGTGGCACGACGTGGGCGAATGTGGCGCCCAATGTTCCCGGGGTCGGTCCGGATGCCGTCGTCTCGGGCATCGAGGCCTCACGAACGGCGGCCGGTACGGCCTATGTGACGTTCGAGCGGCACATGTCGGAAGACTTCAAGCCATACGTCTTCAAGACGACTGATTTCGGCCGCACGTGGACGAACATCACCGGCAATCTGCCCGCGAATGCCTATGCCCAGGTCATTCGTGAAGATCCGAAGAATCCGAATCTGCTCTACTACGGCTCCGAGTACGGCCTCTTCGCGTCGTGGACCGGTGGGACGCAATGGATGAAGCTGTCGCTCGGCAACCTGCCGAATGTAGCGGTGCACGAAGTGGTGGTGCATCCACGCGAGAACGATCTAATTGTGGCGACGCATGGTCGCGCGCTCTGGGTGTTCGACGATGCGACGCCGATTCAGCAGATGACGTCGGCGATCACCGCGAAGGCCGGGCACTTGTTCCCGATGCGGGCAGCCACGCGCTTCAACACTGGCGAGCAGTCGATGAACTACGGCGCAAAACAGTATCGTGGACAGAATGCGCCCTACGGTGCGCTCATCACCTACTGGCTCGCGAAGGCTGATAACACGGTGCGCGTCGATATCCTGAAGGATGGGGCCGTGATTCGTCGAATCCGCAAGCCGGCAACCGCCGCTGGTTTCAATCGCATCACGTGGGATCTTCGCACGGAGTCGTCGCTCGCACTGAGCGACACGCCGGCCGACTCCATGGACAGCGACGGCGCGCGTGGACGCGTGCCGGGTGCACAGGTATTGCCCGGTACCTATACCGTCCGACTCACGGTGGGTGGTGTAACGACGGAGCAGCCGCTCGTAGTGCGCCTCGATCCCACCGCCACGATCACCGACGCCGAGCTCAAGCAGCAGCACACGCTGGCCACGCAGCTCGTTGGCGTAGTGAATACGCTCATTGAAACCGAGCGCGGGCT
>JBDKIJ010000087.1:0-2655 GCA_039797155.1 Gemmatimonadota bacterium
TGGGATTCTACGAGCTCGATCTGGACGACATGTCGCGCCTGTCCGAGTCCGGCATGCTCAATGACGTGGTGCTGCACGAGATCGGTCACGTACTGGGAATCGGGACGCTCTGGAACTACAAGCGCGCCCTGCTGCAGGGCGCCGGGAGTGAGGATCCGCTGTTCATTGGCGCCGGCGCACAGCGTGCGTTTGCCGCAATTCCCGGCAATACGGTGACCCGCGACGGCGTGCCGGTCGAAAATACGGGAGGCACCGGGACCCGCGATGCCCATTGGCGTCGCTCTGTTTTCGACTACGAACTGATGCAGGGGTATGCACAGGCGGGCGGCATGCCGCTCAGTCGCGTGACCGTGCAGTCCCTCGGCGATCTCGGATACACCGTTTCGGAAGCCGGCGCCGACCCCTTCACGTTCCTGACAGCGCTGCGCATGGCCCCCAGCACACCGGCCATGCCGCTGAGCGACGATGTCAAACGCGTACCCATTCGTGCCGTCATCCCACCGGAACACCGATAGGAACGCGGTGTTACCTCGACCGGCGAAGCAGAACCGCCGTGACGTCAGCTGGAATCGCCAGACTCTCGCGCACCATGTACTCCAGTACCGCGCGCTTTCCTGATATCGGACTCGTACGCGTTGGCGACGACATCGGGGTCAGGCCATGCAGGCGCGCCAGAACGGACAGGCGCAACATGTGAAAGGGGTCGCTCACCAGGAGCACCCGCGGCTTGGACCCACGCCCTCGGCTCTTGTTCAGCAGCGCGGCGGCCGCCCGCATGGACGCCAGCGAGGTCCGCCCATCGGGCTCCAGAAGAATGGCCGATGCTGGCACCCCGCGACGCATGAGATAGCGGCGCCCGGCGGCTGCTTCACTGATGAGGTCGCCGGTGCGGCGGCCTCCGGTGAGGACGATCCGGGGTGCGCGCCGATCCTTCCACAGCGCTAGGGCGTGATCGAGGCGGGATCGGAGCACCGGCGAAGGACGCCCTCCATACTGCGCCGCACCGAGCACAATGATCGCATCGGCATCGCCGACGGCATTGCGACGCGACCAGACCCCGATGGCGGCGAGGCCAACCACCCATAACCCGAACAGCACGAACAGCAGGCGCCCCACGAGCAGGGGAACATGCCAGGGGCGGCGAGAGCGTGCCATACACCCCAACTTAGCCGATCAGAGCGCGATGCGCGTGCCTGCCGCCGGAATGTCCACACGAAAGCCATCCTCGCGCAGCTGTTCGGCAAACGCCTTTTGGGCTTCGTGCTCCCCGTGCACCAGATGCACCATCGGATCACCGCGCCCATCGCGCATACCGGTTTGGCGAACAGCGCGGAGCCACGCATGCAACTCCGTTCGATCGGCATGCGCGCTGTACCCATTCAACACCTCGACCTGCGCTTCCAGCGGTACCTCGTCACCGAAAATCCGCAGCATCGATCGACGTTCCACAATGCGGCGGCCAAGCGTGTGTTCGGCCTGAAACCCCACGATCAGGATCGTATTGCGCGGATCGCTCGCCCCGGTTCGGAGATGATGCAGAATGCGCCCCGACTCGACCATTCCGGAGGCCGCAATGATGATCATGGGGCCCCGTGTGCTGTTGAGCTTCTTGGAATCCGCGACATCGCGCGTGTAGCGCACCATCGGAAAATCGAAGAGGTTGGTCGTACGCCGGATCAGCGCCTCGCTCTCGTCGAACACTTCCGGGTGCATGGCGAATACCGCCGTCGCATCCGTCGCGAGCGGCGAATCGATGAAGATCGGAATCTCGGGGATATCGCCCGCGCGACGCAGAAGGTGGAGATCGTACACCAGCTCCTGCGTGCGCCCGACCGCAAAGGCCGGGATGAGCACACGACCGCCGCGGGCCGCCGTGTCTCGTACTACACGCGCCAGCTCTGCCCGCGCCCCCTCCACCGGCTCGTGATCCCGATTGCCGTACGTGCTTTCACAGAGAATCACATCGGCGCCGAACGCCGGCGGCTCGGGATCGCGAATGATCGGCAATCCATTACGGCCAACATCACCGGAGAAGACCACACGACGGAACTGATCGCCCTCGCGAAGCTCCAGCACGACTGATGCGCTGCCGAGGATGTGCCCCGCTTCCGTGAAGTACGCCCGCACCCCATCGGTCACGTCGAACCACTTGTGGTAGGGCATGCCGATCATGCGATCGAGCGTGCGTGTCGCATCCTCAACGCGATAGAGCGGCTCGATGACTTCGTGGCGATGCTTCTCCAGATACTCCGCGTCCTTCTCCTGGATATGTGCTGAGTCGGCCAGCATGATCGCACAGAGATCACGGGTGGCGCTGGTCGCCCAGATGCTGTTCCGGTACCCCTCGGCGACCAGATACGGCAAGCGACCCGCGTGGTCGATATGCGCGTGAGACAGCACGATCGCATCGATTTCGTCCACCGGCACAGGGAGCTTTGCGTTCTTCGCACGCGATTCGCTGCGCCGTCCCTGAAAGAGACCACAATCAAGGAGGACCGTCCGCTTCCCGACCCGCAGGATATGGCAGGATCCGGTGACTTCTTGAGCGGCGCCTGAAAATTCAATGTGCATGGCTGGTGTGTCCGGTGAGGATACGGGGAATCTGATCACCTGTACCGCCTACCGCACCACGGATCGTCCCTGAGCCTATCCCCG
>JBDKIJ010000088.1:0-4626 GCA_039797155.1 Gemmatimonadota bacterium
CTTCCGGATCGAGTGCGGCATCACCGAGCTCGTACTGGGCCGTGCCGTGATGGACCCCTTGGGCGTAGCGCTCGTTCACGGTGGGCGGTCGCCACGCTCGGGCGGCGCGGACGGAGAGATCGAGCCCGTCGCGCAGCAGATAGGCCACGCCGAAGGAACCTGACATGTTCCCCCAGAACCGCGTGCCATCGGGACTCCGAATCCCGTAGTCCGCATAGGCAAGCGTCGTCTGGGCAATGGCATCGGTGCGCGCCCCACCAGTGAACGACCAGCGACCGATCGCGTAGTCCTCCTGCACATACAGCGCGCCCTGCCAGAGATCGTAGCCCGGAATCAGGAACGCCTTCCCCAACGTCTGATTGCCCTGCGCCATGGCGCTAGTGCCGATCGTACCGCGCAACCCGTTCCACCGCGCATGATGCCACCGGACATCGAGCGTGTTGGTGAACAGCTTCAGGTTGAACGCCGGTTCGTCGCGGAAGCGGAGCGGGCCGTGATTGTCGTATTCGCGCCGATGATTGTACTGGAGGCCATACACCACCTCGAGTTCCTGATCACGCGGGAGCGTCCACGTCGTGCGCGACCGCAGCGTCATGTGATTGACCCGCTGATTCGGACGACCGATCGCATAGCTGAACGAAGAGTCCGGCGGCACACCGCTCATGGCCCGCGCCAGATCGTCCGCGTTGCCGACGTGCGCTTGGCGCAAGACGCCCAGTTCGGTTCCGAATCGACTGACCGTCAGCTCGGAGCGTCCCCATCCGCGCGTGACGCCGAGCGCCAGACTGCCGTTGAGTTCGCGGAACCCTGTGTTGGTCAGGTGATAATCGGGCGCGGCGGCGTTACCGGCGACGCGCGACGTGAGGCGAAGGCGATAGCCGGTGGCGCCGATCTTCGGCAGCGACAGATCCGCCCCTTCCGCGCCAATCGAAACGGCCCCCTGCCGACTGTTGCTGAACAGGTTGATCGCGGCATCACCACGCAGCCCGCCCGTATCGGGGAGCGCCGCCTGATCCACGCGCACCACGCCGCCCAAGGCGTCCGCGCCATACAACACGGTGGCGGCACCGCGAACCACGGTCACCGCGTCGGCCGTGAAGCTGTCGATGTTGGGCGCGTGCTCCGTACCCCACTGCTGATCTTCCTGCCGCAGCCCACCATTCATCACCAACACACGCTGCGAGGCGAGCCCGCGGATGACTGGTTTCGCGATGCTGGGCCCGAACTGGATGACCGTGACGCCGGGGAGCTGCTTGATCGTTTCCCCGAGCGTCTGTCCGCGTCCCGAGGCGAGCGCGGCGGCATCGAGGGTACTCGTGGCCGCGACACGCCCGAGGGGTTCGGCGGTTACCGTCGAGCGCACCTGTACTTCACTCAGCGTCGTGGTGCTGGGTTCGAGGTGCAGCGTCAGCAGGCGGTCGGCACTGCGCAGGTCCACCCGCTGCTCGAGTGGGGCGAATCCCAGCGCGCGCACGCGCACGGTGATGACGTCGGCGGGGAGGTCGCGAAAATCGAAACGGCCATATCCGTCTGAGCGCGTTCGCATCATCGGCGCCGCGTCACGAGCACCGGGGCGGCGGGCCGTTACCCAACTGGCCACCACCTCGGCGTCACGCACCGGCTTCCCCGACTCCGACTCCACGACCCCGTGGAGATGGCGGGTATTGCCGTGCGTTCCCTGGGCTGGCGCGCGCAGCGGCACGACAACCATCGCCAGGGCGATCTCGAGCGCTAAAAGAGAACGGATTCTCATCAGTGGTTTTAGCTTAATGAGAACGCGAAATCAGAAAACCCCCCGCCACATTAAGATGGCGGGGGGCTGATCAGGCGCCTCGGTACTCGCACCCGGAGGTGCAGGTTTCCCGAACGATCACCGCGCTCAGGGTCGGCAGGGCTGGCTGTAACCGCTCCCAGATCCAGACGGCGAGCCGTTCGCTCGTGGGGTTGTCCAGCCCCGGGATGTCGTTGAGGTAGTGATGGTCGAGCTGATCGTAGAGCGGCTGGAAGGCGCGCTTGATGTCGGCGAAATCGACCACCCATCCCAACGTCGGGTCGAGCGGACCACGCACCCGGATCTCGATACCGAAGGAGTGGCCGTGGAGGCGGGCACACTTATGCCCCTCGGGCACATGCGGGAGGCGGTGCGCCGCTTCGATGGTGAACTGCTTGTAGATTTCCGCGCTCGGCGTACGACTCTGCATACTGGGAGAAGCCATCCATCAACATTACACCGGCGCGCGCCGGACGGCCCACCGCCCGCCTCGGCGGGTGTTTTCCATGGTCGCGGCAATGGCCCTGATGGGCGCCGGGATCGGCGGATGTGCCCGGTCGACGCCGGCAACCGAAGCGTCGCAACCGGTGCGGGTGCTGAGCACAACGGATTCGACCCCGACCTCACCGACCGACGGCCTCTCCGCCGCCTTTCACGCGGAGTTTGCCGTGGCGGACGCGCGGGCCCGAGCCATCAGCTATTGGTTGCAATGTGTCCCGACCCTGGCGCGCCTCCGCGCCGATGGCCGCTTTGGGCCCGCCGCTCGGGCACCGCGCAGCCTCTACTGTGCGCGCACCGCCGATGGGGTGCCGATCGGCGGGGTGTATGACGTCGATAGCACCTTTCGTGTGGTGCGGCGCCTCAGCGTGGTCCGGTTGGACGGCGCGCGCCCGGCGTACGCGCTGCCACTCGATACGATGGCGATTGCCCGCGAAGCGAAACTGGCGCGCGACGTGAACAAGGCAGTGGCCGCGTCGTGGGCCAAATTGCGTCGGCCGTATTCGGTGGTGCCGTTCACGCGCGACTCGGGGCGCGTCCTCGAAGCGTGGGTGCTCCCCCGCGCGACGCGGGCGCGGGCGATCGTCACCGGCGGTGATATCGGCTGTCAGTTCGCTACGGGTGGCACACTGTCGATTGTGTCCGATCGCAGCACGAGCTGGAAGGAAGTGGCGCTGCCACCCGCTGGGCCGCTCCGCATCGTGAGCGCAACGAGCGCCGTGGCTGCGGTCAGCGATCTGGTCACCGCGCGCTATCAGACCGAACTGGGTCGGCAGGTCTCCGTCGCCACGAGTACGGTCGTGAGTCTTCTCGAGCCGGGCTTTGATCCGGCGACGGGAGCGCGCGTCGTGTGGAAACACACCACGAATAGGCGATAGCGGCCCACCCCAGTACCGACTGTCCTTCGCCCCACAACCCGCCGATGTCTACCGTTCCCCTCGCTCCGCTGTTCCTCGAACGTTCGCGATACTATCTCGGCGTCGAATACCCCGCGAAGATCGCCGCCGCCATCCGGAGCATGCCGAGCGATCACCTCTGGTGGCGCCCCAATCCGGTGGCCAACAGTGCCGGCAATCTCGTGCTCCATCTGGCCGGGAACGTGCGACAGTGGGTCGTCAGCGGCATCGGTGGCGCCCCTGATACCCGGCAACGCGATGAGGAGTTTGCCAGGACCGGCGGGTGGGACGCCGAGACGCTCTTGACGCATCTGCACGGCGCCGTGCACGACGCGGATACGGTGCTCGAGGCCCTCGATCCCTCAACGCTTGGCGCGATGCGCCGTATTCAGGGCCGTGAGACCACCGTCTTCTCCGCGCTGTATCATGTGGTCGAGCACTTTGCCGGCCACACGGGACAGCTCATCCTGCTCGCGAAGCAGTTCACCCCGGGTGCCGTGCAGTTCTATGAAGACGCGGGTGGGTTGGCCAAGCCGCGATTCCTGCCAGAGGGGATGTCGGACATCGCCTGAGCCGACATGCCGAAGCTGATCCTGGCGTTTCTGGCGGTCCTTGGGTGGACACCCACACTGCACAGCCAGGAATTCACGCGCCAAGCGGTGCTGGTGGTGCCATTCCGTGCGGATACCTCGCGGACCACCACCAGCATGCTTGCCAAGATCGGCCGGGACGTGGCCGATGCCGTCCGTGATCGAACCGCGAAGCTGGTCAATGGCCGTGACGCGCAGGTGCTGGCAGGGTTCTGGTATGACAACCTCCTGCAACGATCATCATACAACCGGACGCTCCTCCTCACCGACAACGAGTTGCGCACGGTGACCTACCAGGTTCGCGCGGACGAGATCGTCCAGGGGAGTGTTCGACGCGTCGATGGCGACCTGGTGGTGCAATCAACGCTCAAGCTGCTCCGGTCATGGGAAATGCCACAGCCGCTGCCAACGGTGCGTGGCGCAACACCGGCGGCCATCGGCGAACAGCTCGCCCGGGAGATTGCCAAAGCGCGGGCGCAAATGACCCCGCTGCGCCGCTGCGAGAATGCCTTGTATCGTGGGGATCGGAGTACGGCCGCGCGTGAGGCGGAGCGGGCGATTCGCGCCTATGCGCAGGCGGTGCCCGCCCGAGACTGTCTGCTCGCCGCGCTCCTCGATGGACGCACCGGCGCCGACTCGGTTCGCCGTGTAGCAGATGACATCCTGATGCTCGACAGCACCAACATCTTTGCCAACGTCGTGCGGGCCGATGCCTACGAAACGCTTGGCCAACGCAGCGAGGCCGTGGCGCAGTGGCAGCGCGTGCATGCGTTCCGTGGCGACAGCCTCCCACTCGGCGTGCGCAGCGTCGAAGGGTTGCTGCGACTCCAACAGCCGGCACTCGCACTGCCCATGGTGCGAGCGTTGCGGG
>JBDKIJ010000089.1:0-5415 GCA_039797155.1 Gemmatimonadota bacterium
GCGGGACCAAGCATCCAGAGCGGCACCATCGCCGGGAAGTTGAACGGCGTGATGGCGGCGACTACACCGAGCGGCTGACGGAGCGAATGCATATCGATGCCGCGTGCCACCTGATCGCTGAATTCTCCCTTCATGAGGTGCGGAATGCCGACGGCAAACTCTACCACTTCAAGACCGCGCTGTAGTTCACCGCGGGCGTCGGCGACCACCTTGCCATGTTCGCTGCTGATCAGCTCGGCCAGTTCATCCGCATGCGCGAGACACAGCTCGCGCCACTTGAACAGGATGCGTGCGCGGTCGAGCGGCGAGCGTTCACCCCATGCCGGTGCGGCGGCGGCCGCGTCGGCAATCACCGTCTCGATGTCGGCGGCATCGGCCAGTGGCACGTGACGAGCTACCTGTCCGGTCGCCGGGTTGAAGACCGGCGTGGAACGGGTCGTCTGGCCATCGCGCCGTGCACCGGCGTAGAAGAAGGGAATGCGGGACGAGGTCATACCAGATCCAGTAAGGGCGGGAACGAATCGCGTGGAATGTCGATCAGGAGAGTGCGTCGGCGACGGCCCGTGCGATGTCGCGGGTTGTCGCGGTGCCACCGAGGTCTGGTGTGCGGGGGCCACCATCACCAACTACCTGCTCGATCGCACGAACCATGCGATCATGGGCGGAGTGAAGGCCAAGGTGGTCGAGCATCATCGCCCCGGCCCAGATCGCACCGATGGGATTGGCGATGCCACGACCGGCAATGTCGGGAGCCGACCCATGGATCGGCTCGAACATGGACGGAAAGGTGCGCTCCGGATTGATGTTGGCGCCGGGCGCGACGCCGAGGCTCCCGGAAATCGCAGCTCCAAGATCCGTGAGAATGTCACCGAACAGGTTCGAGGACACGATGACATCGATTGTCTGCGGGTGCGTTACCATGCGAGCGGCCAGGGCATCGACGTGGTACTTGCGGCATTCCACGGCGGGATAGTCACGACCCATCACCTCTACGGCTTCATCCCACAATACCATTGAGTGTTGCAGGGCGTTCGACTTGGTCGCGCTGGCGAGCAGCTTCCGAGGCCGTCGTGCAGCGAGTTCGAACGCGTAGCGTGCGATGCGATCGATCCCGCGCCGCGTAAACACGCCCGTTTGCTCCGCAACCTCATGCGGCGTCCCGCGATGGATACGCCCGCCGACCCCTGCATACTCGCCTTCCGAGTTTTCCCGGACGCAGATCATGTCGATTTCGGCAGGGCCACGACCGGCCAGCGGGCCCGGTACGCCACGCAGCAGGCGCATCGGCCGCAGGTTCACATACTGCTCGAACCGCTGACGGATCGGGAGAATCAGTTCCCACACCGAGACATGATCGGGCACGCCGGGCGCACCGACCGCACCCAGATAGATCGCATCGAAATCCTGCAGCAGGTCCAGCGCATCGGCACTCATCATCGTGCCGGTGCGCTGATAGTACTCACACCCCCACGGAAATTCCGTGAAGGTGAGTGATACCTGCTCCTGTCGTGCGGCCTGCTCCAGCACTTCGATGCCGGCGGGGATCACTTCCTGTCCGATCCCATCGCCGGCAATCACCGCAATACGGAACGACTGGCCGCTCATCACATGCCCGGCGGCGTGAACCGTCCATCTTGCGCGAGCCATCCGCCGTCCGCGTAGATGATCGTGCCGTTCACGTAGCTCGCGGCGTCCGAAGCCAGGAACAGCGTCGGCCCCACCATTTCTTCCGGCTGGGCCCACCGATTGAACGCATTCTTCGCGGCATACGCGTTATACCACTCAGCGTTCGCCTTGATCGGCGCCGTCAGCGGCGTCTCGACGACACCCGGGCCGACGCAATTCACGCGGACGCCGTAGGGCCCGAACTCACAGGCCGCGCCACGCGCCAACTGGAGAATGCCCGCCTTCGTGGCGGAGTACACCGCCTGGCCCGGCTCCACCACCAGCGAGCGGATCGACGAGAAGAGCACGATGCTCCCCTTCCGCTGAGCCGTCATGATGCGGCCGGCTGCCTGCAGCACGTTGAAATTGCCGCTGATGTTCACGTTGAGCACCCGCGTCAATTCCTCGGCCTGGTAGTCGAGGATCTTCTTCCGGACATTGATGCTGGGCGTGCAGATCACGATATCGAGTCGGCCATGCTGGGCGACGATGGCGTCGAGTGCGGCATTCACCGACGCCGCGTCGGTGATGTCCACGACACCCGAGGTCGCGCCGCCACCGGCCTTCGCGGCCGTCGCGGCTGCGGCATCCGCCTTGACATCAAGACAGGTGACCGTGGCACCCATCTTCACAGCGCCGAGGGTGACGGCTTCACCGATACCGGAGGCGCCACCAATGACGGCGGTAATCTTGCCTGTAAGGTCGAACATCCCGTTGCTGGACATGCGGAACGGCTACTCCGTGACTGGTGTGAGGGGCAAGGAGTCATCCGGACCGCGAACCGCACGTCGGATGAGGTAAACGATAAGGAACACGATGATGGCACCGGCGAGGCCGCCCATGGCCGGTGTGACGCCACCGATCGGTTTGCCGGCAAGGAAGACGCGCCAGCCACCAACGATCACGATTCCGGTGATGATGGCGGCCATGGCGTCAACGGACGACGCCTTGGGGTGGAACAGCCCGGCGATCATCGGCACGAACAGGCTCACGCCCATGATCGTATAGAAAATGCTCAACGCACTGACGACGCCACCGGCCACCAACGCCACGCCGACGCCGAGCGCCCCGGCAAATACGGCCGTGAGGCGCGTGATGCGCAGCATCTCGGTATCGCTCGCGGTTGGCCGATAGAACCGCTTGTAGAAATCCTGCGAGAGCGAGGTCGTCAGCGTGAACAGAACCGCGTCGGCGGCGCTCAACTCCGCCGAGAAGACTGCCGCGAGGCCCAGCGCGCCGACGGCCGGTGGGACGCCATTCGCCAGTAGCGTCGGCAGCGCCAGTTCGGATTGCGCCAGATCGGGAAACTGTGCGCGCGCCATCATGCCAAGCAGGACCGGCACGCCGGCATATACCATGAGGGCGAGGGCGTTCAATCCGACCCCGAGGCGAACGGCGCGATCATCGCGTGCGCCGTAGGTCTTCTGCAGGAGCCCCGGTGACACGATGAAGGCCGGCCCCAGCATGGCGAGATAGACGAGTCCCGACTCTCCGCTCTGCCAGAAGTTCCAGTAGTCCGGTGTTGGCTGCAGCGTACGAACCGTTTCCCAGCCACCGGCCGCTGAAAGCGCGAACGGAATGGCGACGGCGAAGCCGACCATCTTCACGATCAACTGCACGATGTTCACATAGGCGGAGGTCAGCAGTCCGCCCCCGGCAAAGTAGATCGTGATCAGCACACCGGCGGCGATGCAGCCGATGATCTTCGGAATCCCGGCAATCACGTTCAGAATCCACGACACGGCGATGAGCTGTCCCGCGAGGATGAAGACCGATCCGATCAGCAGCAGGGCGGCAATCAGCGATCGAACGCCAACGCCGTACCGGAACTCGAGGTAATCGCCGACGGTGCGCAGATCGTGCGCGGCGGCGGCCCGGCGAATGGCGGGGCCGATCCAGAACGCCAACGCGAAGGATCCAATGCCGGCCGAGAGTACCCACCACATGGCGGCAAGGCCGTCGCGGTAGCCGAGCCCTGTGGCCCCGACGGTTGATCCGGCGCCGACGTTGGCGGCCAGCATGGTGCTGAAGAGCAGTCCCGGACCAAGGGCACGCCCGGCGACGAAGAAGTCGCTCGATGTCCGGACGCGCCGGGAGATCCACGCGCCGAGCGCCAGTTGCGCCAGCGAGTAGCCGATCAACCACACGAGATGGGAGGTCATCGAATCAGGAAAACGGGTGGCCCGAACCGCAGAAATAACGTCGGAGGCGAATGCGGGAGACATACGACCGAAAAACATTCTTGACAAGGAATTCGCGGGGCGCGAGTATCGCGCGCATGACGATCCCAGCTGCTCAGCTTGACCGGGTGTTTGCCGAGGTCGAAGCGGCCACCCAGGAGATGGTGGACTTTACCGCCGAGATGATTCGCATTCCGACGGTGAATCCCCCCGGGGATGTCTATGTCGAATGCGCGCAGTTGATCGGTCGCCGCTTGGAGGCGTGCGGGTTTGCGGTTGACTATCCCACCGCTGAGGGACGAGCCGAACACACGCCGACGCATCCGCGCATGAACGTCGTCGGTTTACGTCAGGGACGCAGTATGCGACCCCTCGTCCATCTCAATGGGCATTTCGATGTCGTCCCTGCCGGTGCGGGATGGACCGTTGATCCCTTTGGTGGTGTCGTGAGGGACGGACGGATCTACGGGCGGGGCTCAAGTGACATGAAGGCCGGCATCACGGCCGCGATCTATGCCGCCGAAGCGATCCGTCGCGCCGGCCTCTCGCTGCACGGCAGCGTGGAGATCAGTGGCACGGTGGACGAGGAGAGTGGCGGCTTTGCCGGCATGGCGTGGCTTGCGGAGCAGGGGCGAGTGAGTGCCGATCGCACCGATGCCGTGATCATTACCGAGCCCACCGACACCGATCGCCTCTATATCGGCCATCGCGGCGTGTACTGGTTCGAGATCACCACACGCGGACGCATTGCGCATGGCTCGATGCCTTTTCTCGGGACGAATGCCATTGAGCACATGGGGGTCATCCTCGAGGAGATCCGGCGGCGTCTGATGCCGGCGCTCCAGGCCCGGACTACGGCGGTCCCGGTCAAACCCGATGGCGCCCGGCATGCCACGCTGAACATCAATGGCATTGCGGGGGGTCAGCCGGTCGATGGCATTCAGACGCCCTGCGTTGCGGACATTTGCCGGGCGATCTTCGACCGGCGCTTCCTCGCGGAGGAGGGGTTCGAAGCGACCCGCGCCGAGATCGTCGATCTCCTAGAGCGCGCAGCCCGTGAGACCCCCGAACTCGTGTTCGAGTTGCGCGACCTGATGGTTGTCCACCCGGTGCGGACCCCGGATGGCGCCTCCGTGGTCGGCGCACTGGAACGGTCGGTCCAACACGTTCTCGGGCGTCCGGTCATGTTGGCGGCCAGTCCCGGCACGTATGATCACAAGCATGTCGATCGCATCGCCGGAGTGCCGAATTGTGTGGCGTATGGCCCGGGTATTCTCGATCTGGCCCATCAACCGGACGAGTACTGCACGATTGATGATCTGGTGCAATCCACGAAGGTGCTGGCAATGTCGGTGCTCGAACTGACGCACAGCATGTAACGCCATGGTAGGTGCAGGTGCAGGTGTTGGTCCCCTCCCCAACCGACGTCACGCTCCCTCCGTGACGTTTCCGGTCCACCCCGAGGAGCAATCGATGACACGACGTTCCCGATGGTTCGCAGCGCTGTTCGGCTTCGTGCTGGCAGTGCTACCGTCATCCCCACTGCTGGCGCAGTCCACCGGTACCATCA
>JBDKIJ010000090.1:0-5543 GCA_039797155.1 Gemmatimonadota bacterium
ACGGAGAGGGCATTCCAGATGCCATTCTCCTGACGGCCCGTCGCCTGCGAATGGAAGGTCTGGTAGCGGTAGTTCGTCGCGACCGAAGCAACGGCCGCCGCCGCATCAGCCGGCTTGTTGAGATTCAGCAAGGCGCGCCCGCGACCGATCTGCGCCAGACTGCGCACGCGAACATCGGAAGCAGAGAGCGACAACGCCGAATCGAAACTGGCCACCGACCGCTCCAGCATCTGATTCGTCGTCAAAGGATCGCCGAAAGTGCTTTCGTTCGAGAACGGCACCCCCGAACAGAACAGCTCGGCGAAGAACATTTCCGAGAATCCGCGAATCGCGTACATCTCGCCGATGTTGGCCGTCGCCGTCGGCGTATGCTGCCGCAGAATCGGAATGACACGCGTCGCTCCCGCGCGGACGCGATGCAGGTTGCGGTACGTGCCGACCACCGCCGCCAACTGCTCGTTGGTGCGCCGATGGTTCGGGAAGAGCCGATCGTCGAACGTGTCCGTGGAGTAGATCTCATCGGACATGTTACCGCTCATGACGACGAGGCCGTCCTGCGTCCCGGAGAAGGCCACGGCGAAGTCCTGCAGGACGCCGAGGCGCACCGGGTTGGCACCGGCGGGGCTATCGTAGTCGGAGACGTTGAGGACGTCCGGGTCGGTAATGTCCAACGCGGTACTCGGATTACAGCTCGCGAGCGTGACCGCGGCCGCCGCTACCGGCAACCAGCCCCATCGCGTCTTCTTGAAAAAGGAGAGTGCAGGCATCGGATGGATGGTCAGTAGTTGATGTTCATGCGGAGCGTCCACGTCCGCATCGGCGGCGTCGAGAAGAACTCTTCGTTGCCGCGATTGTCGGTATTGCTCTGGGTCGTCTCCGGATCCAACCCCGTGAACGGGGTCCAGACGGCCAGGTTACGTCCCGTGAAGATCACGCTCCAGCGCTGCGCCTTGACGGCCTTGGCCCACGAGGCCGGGAGCTGATAGGAAACGGCCAGTTCGCGCAGGCGCGTGAAGGAGCCGTCTTCATACATCCCCGTGAAGATGCCGGCGTTCGCCGCGATCGCCGCGGCCTGCATCTCGAGCGGCGCCGTCGGATCGAGACGGCCACGGCACGAGTTACCACCCTGACACATGTGACGCAGGGTGTTGTTGAACTTGAGCATCCCCCACTTCCGGTCGAGCTGCGCCGAGATCCGGAGCTTGCGATCCATCAGCTCGATCGTCGGCATCACCTGGAACTCGCGGGTGGGGAACGACGGGCCGATGTACTTGGCGCTGTCGCTGTACGTCATATCGGTCGTCGCGAGGATGCCGTCGCCGTTGGCGTCCTTGTACGTGTACGTCCGCCCCCACATGCCATAAAGCGGATACCCCGGCTGCTGGCGCATCGTGATGCGCGAACCGGCACCGGTGAGGATGGGTTTCACCCCCTCGCCGAGCGTCAGCAACTCGTTGGTGTTCGTCGACCCGTTCACGAGCACTTCGGCGTAAATGCTCTTGCGATCGATCAGGCGCTGCGTGTACTCCAGCTCGAAGCCGGAGTTGCGCACGTTGCCGATATTCTCGAATCGCGAGGCGATACCGGCCAGCGACGGCGCCAGATCGCGCGAGACCAGAGCGTCACGCGTGTTCTTGCGATAATAGGTCAGGACGAGGTTCGTCTTGCCATCGAACATCGTGGCGTCAAACCCGGACTCGATCTCGGCGCCGTACTCCGGCTTGAGGTTGCTGTTGCCGAGGGCCGAGAGCGTGACCGAGGGCGCATCAACGCCGCCAGTGAGCGTGGCCGGGAACGGCGTGTAGAACCGCAGGGCGTCCGTGGGGCCCGGGAGCTGGCCGGACGCGCCGTAGGTACCGCGGAGACGCAGCGACTGCAGCCAGTCGGCGCGCGGCATGAAGCCCTCTTCCGAGATCAGCCACGACGCACCGAGCTTCGGATAGTAGATGGAGCGCGCCTCGGAACCGAAGGCACTGGCCGCGTCGCGGCGCACCGCCGCCGTAATGAACATGCGATCCCGGATCGACAGCTGCTCCTCGAGGTAGTAGCCGAGGGTCCGGGTGAAGTCGAACGACTGGAAGGCATTGCGGATGGCGGCCGCCGTTACCGTCGACGCACCCGGCGGCATGTTTTCGCCCGTCGTCCCCGTCTGCTCGAAGTCGTTGCGGATGAACTGCATGCCGACGGACGTCTTCGTGCCGAGCCAATCCGTGAGCTGCTTGGTGGCCGTACCACCCAGGTCGACGGTCCCCTGCGCAATCGACGTCCGAACGCTGCTGATGCTGCCGTTACGCGCCGGGAACGCGAAGATCCCCTGATTGAACAGATTGATGCCGAGATCGTCGCGCAACGAGTAGTCATACCCGAAGGTCGCGCGGAGGTTGAGCCAATCGGTCGGATCCCAGCGACCGGTCGCCGAATTGATGAAGCGGTTCAACTCCTGCGTGGTCGTACGGGAGAACACGTCGCCGATCGGGAAACTGAACATGCCGGGGAGCGGAACGCCGCGGGAATCCTTCTTGGCGGGATCCCAGTTGCCGCCCATCGCCTGCACCATCAACCCGTTCGCATTGTCGTTGTTCTGCATGCGCCGGACGTTGCTGTTCACGTAGCCGCTGGACAGCTGGATCGTCGCCTTCGGTGCGATCTGCGCGTTCAGATTGAGGCGCAGGTTGTTGCGATCCAGCCCCTGAGGACGCAGCTGATTCTGGGGGAGGCTGGTGACGCCGCGCTCGGCCAGCAGGCGATTGATATCACCCTGCGGCATCCGGTAGACGCCATCCTCCCGCTCCGTTTCACCGGACACGAAGTACTGCACCTTGTCCGAACCGCCCGAGACCTGGGCGCCATACTGGGTCCGATTGCCGACATCGATCGGCGTCAGCGAATCGATGTTCAGGATGTTGCCGGACCGGACGGAGTCCTGCTTCACGCAGGTCCCGGCGGCCACGAAGACCAGGTCACACCGGATCGTCGCGCCCGTGGTGCTGCTGCGGCCCCACGCGTTGTACAGCAGGGGATAGCTGCCCTTCCGGGGATCCTGCGTCAGCCCCTGCTCACTGTAGAAATTCCACGTGGTCCGACCGGCCTTTCCGCGCTTGGTGGTGATATTGATGACGCCCGCGGCCGCTTCCGTGCCATACAGCGTGGCAGCGGAGGGCCCCTTCACCACCTCGATGCTCTCGATTTCCTCGGGGTTGATGTCATCGAGGCGGGACGGACTCTGGCCACCGACCCCGATCGCGGAATTCGCGCTCCCGGCAGCCACGCGAACGCCGTCGATGATCACAACGGGTTCGTTGGACAGCGAGATCGAGGACTGTCCGCGAATACGGATACGAGAGCCCACGCCAGGCTCACCCGTCGACACCACATTGACGCCGGCCGCGCGACCGGTGAGGACCTGACTGAGGTTCGCGACGGGGAGCTCCGCGATCTTCTGTGCCACGTTGACGGTCGCCGTCGCATTGGCCAATTCGACCTTCCGCTGCTGACCGGTCACCGTGGTGACGACCGCCGAAAGCGAGAAGGCCGCCTGCGACAGCGTGACATCCGCCGTGACGTTTGGCCCCGAAAGCGCGAGCGGCACCTTCTTCAATTCGAAACCGATCCGCGACACCTCGAGCGTGACGTTGCCCGACTGCGTCGTGCGGAACGAATAGCGCCCATTTTCCGCGGTGACCGTCCCCACCTGCGTGCCCGCAATCAGAACGCGAGCCTGCTGAATAGGGGCGCCCGTCGCCGCATCGGTCACCCGTCCGGATACGGTGGTCCCGCCCCCTTGCGCCTCGGCGCGAGGCGCGGCGAACGCCAAGAGCGCGCCGATACCCAGCCCGCTGACAAGGAGACGTCGGATCCCCGACGCGGATCGGAAGGCGGGGAGGCGTGGACGGATAACCCCACGCAGGAACTCGGCTTGGGACATTTCGTGACTCCGGGGGACAGGAATACGTGCCGCTCCGTATACACACGGACGGCCGGACATCCATGACATCGTGTCAGCTCGCCACTCCGTGGCGAATCGAACGTACATGGACACTTCGAAGCGGCCCAACCGCAGCCGCAGGATCACGAAAGAAAGACCGACAAAACGGCGGGTCCGCCGCCACTCCGCGCGCTAGACCAGCGCCGCTGGAACGTCCGATAAAATCGGACCGGGAATGACCCGCGAGACCTTACGGCTCATCCCGGAATCTGTCAATACGAAGTCACAGCACATTAACGTGCGCGGGCCCGAGTGCCCCGCATGGCGGGGCAGCCCGATCATCCGGGGGGCAGGACGAGCGTCTTTGATGATAAGGACAGGGAGTCCGTCCCGAGGGCCGCTGGGCCGACCGGCAGCTTGTTCAACTTCAGGATGTACGCGACCGCCGAGGCGTAATCCTCCTTCGGCAGGGAACCGGGGTTGCCGTCGGGCATGGTGGTCCGGATCTGCTCGAAGAGCGCGTACACCGTCTGCCCAGACCACTTGGTACGAAAGTCGCCGCCGGTCACGTCGTTCGACTCGTGGCACTCGGAGCAGACTTTCGCAAACACGGCCTGACCGGCCACGGCCTGTTCTTCGGTGTAGAAGCCCACCGTGTCCTGACGGATCGCGGTCTGGCCAACGTCGTGCCCACTGCGGAGCGACTGGATGCCGGACGCCGCGACAGCGGCGAAAAAGGCGCCGGGGAAGACAAGTGTGCGAAGCATGAAGAGAATCGTGTTCGGGAACGGCATCCGGCGCAAGTCGGGATGTGATTGCGTCGCGTGCATCCGGCCCGCATTTTCGCGCGGCCATGATGATGATGTCCCCTCACCCCGCCTTGTGTGCCCCACATCGATCTGCCTCCTGACGACCTCGATGCGGCGCTGACCGCCGATCCGACGCCCGCCGATGCGCATGCTCCCCTCGATGTGGCGACGCCGGTCGCTCGTCGGGACTTCCTCAAGGCCGCCGGAAGCGCCGGGCTGCTGATCGCGGGCGGCTGTGCCCCTCCGGCGACGTTTGCCAAGGCACCCGCGCGTGGCCTTGCGCCGTCATCCGGCGGGTCTCGCGAGCACGTGGTGGTGATCGGCGCCGGCGCGTGGGGTGGATGGACCGCGTACCACCTGCGCGCACGCGGTGCGCGAGTCACGCTGATCGATCAGTACGGCCCAGGGAACTCCCGGTCGACCAGTGGTGACGAGACGCGAGGCATTCGCTCCTCGTACGGGGATCGCGCATCGGGTGAGCTTTGGACACCTTGGGCGCGCACCGCGATCGCCCGGTGGCAACTGTTCGACAAGGAGTGGGGGCCGGTGTTCCGCTCCACCTTCTGGCACCAGACGGGCGATGTGATTCTGCGTGCGACGCGCGAACCGTTCATCAACCGCACCATCGAGCTGTGGCAGAAGAACGGCGTCGCCCATGAAGTCATCACCGGCGATGAGGCGCGCAAGCGGTACCCGATCATGAAGCTCGACGACATCACCGTCGGCATTGTCGAGCCGGATGCGGGCGTCGTCCGCTGCCGTGCCGCCACGCAGGCCGTCGCCTCGGCAGCGGAAAAGATGGGCGCGCA
>JBDKIJ010000091.1:0-2748 GCA_039797155.1 Gemmatimonadota bacterium
TGCCGATCTTGAGCTCGATGTTGTGCACCGACGTACCGAGCGGCACTTCCTTGAGCGGCATCGCGTTGCCGGTACGCACGTCCGAGCCCGGACCCGCGACCACCGTATCCCCCTGCTTGAGCCCCTTCGGGTGCAGGATGTACCGCTTCTCGCCGTCCGCGTACTCGATCAGCGCGATGCGCGCCGAACGATTCGGATCGTACTCGATGTGCGCCACCGTACCGGCGACGCCATGCTTGTTGCGCTTGAAGTCGATGACGCGGTACATCCGCTTGTGCCCACCACCGATGCGACGCATCGAGATGTGGCCGTGGTTGTCACGCCCGCCCGACTTCTTGAGCGGCTCGACCAGCGACTTTTCCGGCGTGCTGCGCGTGATCTCGGCAAAGTCCGAGACCGAGCGGAAACGCGTGCCCTTCGTAACGGGCTTGAATTGACGGATTCCCATGCGACTCAGCCCTCGAAGATCGCAATCGTGTCGCCATCACGCAGCTTCACAATCGCCTTCTTGGTGTGGGGACGGCGGCCGATCGACTGGCCCACGCGACGCGACTTGCCGCGCGCGTTGGAGGTCCAGACGCCGGTGACCTTCACGCCGAACAGCTGCTCGACGGCGGCCTTGATCGCCAACTTCGTGGCGTCCGGCGCCACTTCGAACGTGTACTCGCCGCGATCCTGATAGGCGGCGGAGGTGCGCTCCGTGATGATCGGGCGCACGATGGTGCGATACAGCGTGGCCATCGGTTAGCCCTCCGCCTGGTTCTGGGTGAGCGCCGACGACTCGATCACCACCACATCCGACCAGAGGATGTGATACGTGCTCGCATCGGAGTACGGCATGACGTGCGCGCGGGTCAGGTTGCGGGCGCTCAGATACACGTTCGGCTTCACGCCATCCGTGAGGAGCAGCACCTTCTTCCCGGCCGCCCCGATCTTGTCGAGGAGCGCGACCATCGCCTTCGTCTTCGGCGCGTCGTACTGGATCGCGTCGAGGAGGACGACCGCACCCTCACGAGCCCGGGCATTCAGCGCACTCTTGCGCGCCAGCGCCCGCACCTGCTTCGGTACGATCTGCGTGTAGCTGCGCGGCTGCGGGCCGAACACCGTACCACCGCCCGGCCAGTTCGGCGCGCGCGTCGAGCCCTGACGGGCGCGACCGGTGCCCTTCTGCTTCCACGGCTTCTGGTTGCCACCCGTGACTTCGCCACGCGTCTTGGTCTTGGCCGTGCCCTGGCGACGGTTCGCGAGGAACGCCTTCACCGCCTGGTGCATGACCGGCACGTTGACGATCCCGTCGAACGTACCCTCGGGAAGCTGGCGCGCGGCGCCCTTCTTCCCCTGCGCCGAGTACACCGGCGCCTCAAAGGTCTTGGTTTCCGTGGTCATGATCAGCCCTGCTTCCGCACGAAGACGATGCCGTTCGTCGGCCCCGCCACGCTGCCGCGCAGATAAATGAGATTGCGCTCAGCGTCCACCTTCTCGACGCGGATGCTGAGAGCCGTGTGCTGCGCCGCGCCGTAATGGCCCGGCATACGCTTGCCCTTGATGACACGCGACGGATCGGTACCGGCGCCGATGGAACCCGGCTTCCGGTGCTTCGTGTTGCCGTGCGTGTTCGGACCACCGCCGAAGCCATAGCGCTTCACCACGCCCTGGAAGCCGCGGCCCTTGGACGTGCCCGTCACCTTGACGCGCTCGCCCGGCGTGAAAATGTCGACGGTGATCGTGTCACCGACGGTGTACGACGGCACCTCGGGGTTCTTCCCCGGCGCGTCGTCGAGACGGAAGCTCTTGAGGACGCGCGGCGGCGCCTCGAGGCCAGCCTTCTTCGCGTGTCCGACTTCCGCCTTCGTGGCGCGACGCCCCTTCGGCGTGCGCTCACCCTTCTTGTTGTCGCGCGCCACCTTCTGCGCGCCATATCCGAGCTCCACCGCCGCGAAGCCCGCCTGATCCGCCGTCATCACCTTCGTGACGGGGTTTGGCGTGGCCTCCACCACGGTGCAGGGCACTTGCTGCCCCTGCTCGTTGAACAGCTGGGTCATGCCCAGCTTCTTGCCGATGATGCCGATCATGAATGACTCACTCCGTACGAGTCGCGGTCGAGACGGATGCCTCGATCCGTTGGACTGTGGATGGGACCGCCCTGTGCAGCCCCATCAGTACGCGCCGTGCGAACACGGCGTCCTGCGTACTCCGAACCTTCGTCCTGCGGTCCTGCGAGGTCGACCTATTCGACCTTGATCTCGACGTCCACACCGGCCGGAAGATCCAGCTTGGTGAGGGCATCGACGGTGCCCGCGCGGGAGTCGAGGATGTCGATCACACGCTTGTGTGTCTTCAGCTCGAACTGCTCGCGGGACTTCTTGTCGACGTGCGGCGAACGGAGCACCGTCCAGCGCTGCGTCTTGGTCGGCAGCGGGATCGGGCCCGACACCGATGCGCCGGTCTTCTCGGCGGTGCGGACGATGTCCGCCGACGCCTGATCGATCACGGCGTGATCGAAAGCCTTGAGACGAATGCGAATGCGGCCAGCCATCAGAATTCCTGGAAGCGAACCACCAGCGCAGTGGTCCGGCATCGTGCCGGACCACCACCCCGGTGTTTCTGATTAGGCGAGGATCTTGGTCACGACGCCGGCGCCGACCGTGCGGCCACCCTCACGGATGGCGAAGCGCAGCTGCTCTTCCATGGCGATCGGGATGATGAGCTCGATCGTCATCGTCACGTTGTCGCCCGGCATCACCATCT
>JBDKIJ010000092.1:0-15426 GCA_039797155.1 Gemmatimonadota bacterium
CCTGCGCGTAGCGCACGCCGATCCCGAGGACCGCCCACGCGACCACCAGTGGGAAGAGCCACATCCCCTTCCCCCACGCCATCCAGACGCCAAGCAGCGACGCAATGGCCATCATCACTACACTCCAGACCGACTCGGGAATCTCGAAACCTTGAAACCCCACCACATTGGCGAACTGGAAGGTGTTGGAAATGAGTGCGACGCTGATCCACGCGAGGTAGAGATCGAACGGCCACTGCACACACAGGAGCGTCGCCACGGTTGGCTTGGCGGAGGCGGCATCGCTGCGGAGGCGATGTGCCAGCACCACCAGCACCACCAGCAGCGCGATCATGATGAGCAAGGCGGCCGCGAATTGGGCAAAGCTGAAGAGCGAAATCCACGCCACATTCAGCACACACGACGCGAGCCACCACCAGCCAAGCCGTTCGGTGGCGCGTACCGCCGGCGCCGTGGTGCGCAGCTGGTACAGCATGCAGGTGGCCAGTCCGAGATAGATCAGACTCCAGATCCCGAACACCCAGTTGGCTGGCAGGAAGCGGGAAGGGATGGCGTTGGCGATCACGCCGATCGACTGGCCGCTCATGGCGCCCGATGCGGCGAGGCCGTTGGCGGCGATCAGCGCCACGAATACGCCGACGTTGAGGAACTGCCTGATCCGTACCATATCGAAAGGTGGCTCCGTCCAGACCCGGGCGGGAGCACCCCCAGCACTGACTTAACGAAGAGACCGGTTGGCGCTTCCGGAGCTGCGTGCTAGACATTCCCGGTGCCGTCGCTGTGCACTCCCCGATCTTTCCCACTGGACATGAACCATCGCATTACCGTTGCCAAGGGCGACGGCATCGGGCCGGAAATTACCGATGCCGTCCTGCGCATTCTCGACGCCGCCGAGTGTGGCCTGAGCTACGACATGATCGAAGTCGGCGAGGCGGTCTATCTTGCCGGCAATTCGAGCGGGATCCCTGCCGCCGCTTGGGAGGTCCTGCGGCGGAATCCCGTCTTCTTGAAGGGGCCTATCACGACGCCGCAGGGCTCGGGCTACAAGAGCCTCAACGTCACCATCCGCAAGACGCTCGGGCTCTTCGCGAACGTGCGCCCGTGCCGGAGCTACCACCCGTTCGTGCAGACGCAGCACCCCGATATGGACGTCGTGGTCGTGCGCGAGAACGAAGAAGACTTGTACGCCGGTATCGAGCATCGGCAGACCACCGATGTCTTCCAGTGCCTCAAGGTGCTGAGCCTTCCCGGTACCGAGAAGATCATCCGCTATGCGTTCGAGTATGCGCGCGCGAATGGCCGTTCGAAGGTGACCTGTCTGGTGAAGGACAACATCATGAAGATCACCGATGGGATGTTCGCGGACATGTTCCGTCGGGTGGGCACCGAGTATCCCGGCATCAGCCAGGAAGTGCAGATCATCGACATCGGCACGGCGCGCGTGGCGACACAGCCTGGCCGATATGATGTGATCGTCACGCTCAATCTGTACGGTGACATCATCAGCGACGTGACGGCCGAGCTGACCGGCAGCGTGGGGATGGCCGGCAGCGCGAACATCGGCGACACGATCAGCATGTTCGAAGCGATTCACGGCAGTGCGCCGGACATCGCCGGGCGGAACATCGCCAATCCCAGCGCCATGCTGAACGCTGCATGCATGATGCTCGTGCACATGGGGTTGCCGGAGAAGGCCGAGCGGATCCAGAACGCGTGGCTGGCCACGCTGGAGGATGGCGTGCACCCCGCCGACATCTATCGCGAGGGGATCTCCTCGCAGCGTGCCGGGACGGTGGAGTTTGCCGACGCCGTGATTGCGCGACTCGGACGGAAGCCGCATGCGCTCAAGAGCGTCGAGATGAAGTCGGGGACCGATCTCCGCTTCCACTATCGGCGTCCGGCCGTGGCGCGCGAGCTGTGCGGGGTGGATGTCTTCGTCTGTGATGGCCACGCGTCGCCGGATGCGCTGGCGGCGTCGATTCAGGCGGCCGCGGGCGACGGGCTGCAGCTCAAGTTGATCACGAACCGTGGCGTGAAGGTGTGGCCGGAAGGTTTCCCCGAAACCTTCTGTACCGATCACTGGCGGTGCCGCTTCGTGGGGCGCGACGTGGATCTGTCGGATGGCCGCGCCACCTACACGCCGATTCAGTACGCCGAAGTACTCGCGCTGCTGAACCGGATGTCGGCGGCCGGGATCGATGTGATCAAGACCGAGAACCTGTATCTGTTTGATGGGGTGCGGGGGTTCTCCCTGGGTCAGGGCGAGTGACCGCCGCGTAAAGCAATCGCCCCGCACGACGCGATGTCGTGCGGGGCGATTTGATTTTCAGTGGGCCTGAGAGGAGTTGAACCTCTGACCTCACGCTTATCAGGCGTGCGCTCTAACCACCTGAGCTACAGGCCCGGATCCAGCGGCAGCCTCTCAGCCGCCGCACTTCACCAGAGCCGCGAAAGGTACATGGGAACAAGGGCCCCGACAAGGGGATCCACCGTTCCCACGCGGCCTTTCAGCGACCGACCGGATCAGGCGTCCGGATCATCCTCGTCACCGAATCCGAGATCGTCATCGAAGTCGAAGTCGTCGTCTTCGTCCTCGTCGTCCTCATCGTCGTCAAGGTCGTCCTCGTCGAAGTCGTCCTCGTCGTCGTCATCCTCGTCGTCGTCATCGAAGTCGAGATCATCGTCGTCGAGGTCTTCCTCGTCGAACCCTTCGTTGTCGAATTCCTCATCATCGCCTGCCAAGGCATACAGCGGCACGATGCCCTGCTCCTCGAGCGCGTCCAGTGACGACGACCCGTACTGCTCCAACATGAGACGATTCTCCAGCGGGTAGGGGGACTGCCGATGGTGCGTCCATCGGCGAATCGGACTGCAGTGAACGACGATTGATTCGTGCGCGGAGTATCAGCAGGAAGTGGGGGCCGGCGCAAGCCGATCCGACGCCCCACCACCCGGAATTACGCCAACAATCAGACCATCGCGCGGTCGCGCTCGCGCTTGACTTCGCGCGAGACCCGCTTGCGATCGCTCGCGGCAAGCATCCGCTTGCGGAGGCGGATGCTCTGCGGGGTCACTTCGATCAGCTCGTCATCCTCGATGTACTCGAGCGCGCTCTCCAGCGTCAGCTGACGGGGCGGCTCCAGCACGATCGCTTCGTCGGCCGACTTCGAGCGGATGTTCGTGAGCTTCTTTTCCTTGCACGGATTCACGTCCATGTCACCCGGACGCGAATTCTCGCCGACGAGCATCCCTTCGTACACGGCGTCACCCGGCGTGACGAACAGCGTGGAGCGCTCCTGAAGGCTGAACAGGGCGAACGCAATGATCGTCCCGTTTTCCATGGAGACGAGCACGCCGCGCGAGCGCCCCGCCAGTGGGCCGGCGTACGGCGCGTACTCGAGGAACCGGTGGTGCATGATGCCGGTGCCGCGCGTATCCGTGAGGAATTCCGAGCGGTAGCCGAAGAGGCCACGCGCCGGCACGCGGTACAGCAGGCGCACGAGCCCCTGCCCCGGGTTCTTCATTTCGATCATCTCGGCCTTACGGGGTCCGAGCTTTTCGAACACGACACCCATGTACTCCTCGGGCACGTCGATCGCGAGCTCCTCGTACGGCTCGAGCTTCTCGCCGCTCGGCCCCTCGCGCATGATCACGCGCGGACGCGACACCTGGAACTCGAACCCTTCGCGGCGCATCGTCTCCATCAGGATGGAGAGGTGCAATTCCCCGCGCCCCGACACGCTCCACGCATCGGTCGTGTCGGTGTCTTCCACCTTGAGTGCGACGTTCCGCTCGAGCTCCTTGTACAGGCGCTCACGGATCTGCCGCGACGTCACGAACTTTCCTTCCTTGCCGGCAAAGGGGGAATTGTTCACGAGGAAGTCGACGCTGATCGTCGGCTCTTCCACGCTGATCCCCTCGAGTGGCTCCGGCGTATCGGGATCGGTAATCGTGCTGCCAATGTCCACGTCTTCGAAACCGGCCAGCTGGATGATCTCACCCGCCGACGCCTGCTCGATTTCCACACGCTCCAGCCCTTCGTAGCCGTACAGCTTGGTCGCCCGTCCGCGCACCGGCGCCACGTTCGCGTCCGTCGTGACCAGCGTGACGGAATCGCCCACATGCACCGTGCCGCGCTCGATGCGGCCGATCGCAAGACGCCCAAGGTACGAGGAGTAGTCGATCGTCGACACGAGCATCTGGAACGGCCCCTCCGCATCACGCGGCGGCGGCGGCACCGTCTTCACGATCGTATCGAACAGCGGTTCGAAATCCACCGGCTCGACATCAAGATCGAGCGTGGAAATGCCGTTCTTCGCGCTGCAGTACACGACCGGCGATTCCAGCTGTTCCTCGCTCGCTTCGAGCTCGATGAACAGTGACAACACTTCATCGTGCACGCGGAGCGGATCGGCGCCGGGACGATCGATCTTGTTGATCACGATGATCGGTGTGCGCCCCAGCTCGAGCGCCTTGCGCAGCACGAACCGCGTCTGCGGCATCGGGCCGTCGAACGCATCGACGACCAGCAGCACGCCGTCCACCATGCGCAGGATGCGCTCCACCTCGCCGCCGAAGTCGGCGTGCCCCGGCGTGTCCACGATGTTGATCTTCGTGTCCTTCCACCGGATGGAGGTGTTCTTCGCGAGAATGGTGATCCCCCGCTCCTTTTCGAGCGGGTTGGAGTCCATCACGCGTTCTTCGACGACCTGGTTTTCGCGGAAGGCCCCAGCCTGGCGGAGCATTTTGTCGACGAGGGTGGTCTTCCCGTGGTCGACGTGCGCGATAATGGCGACGTTACGAATGTCCATAGCCTTTAAAGCTAAGGCACGCCGGGATCCGGATTCAACCGGCAACCTCCATTCGGCGTCGTATCATGTCCACGGCCAGGACCATCGCCTGCACCAGGCTTTCGGCGCTGGCCACTCCCAAACCGGCGATATCGCGCGCCGTCCCGTGATCCGGCGAGGTCCGCACAAAGGGGAGGCCGAGTGTGACGTTCACCGCACTCCCGAAGCTGGCCACCTTGATCGCGGTCATTCCGACATCGTGATACGGGGCGATGACGGCGTCGAACTCCCCGCGCATGGCCCGCACGAACACCGTGTCGGCCGGGAACGGTCCCGCCAGCCCCTCATCCTGAGCGACCGGTGCCAGCAGCGTCTCATCTTCACGACCAAACCGCCCCCCGTCCCCCAAATGCGGATTGAGCCCGCAGAGGGCGATTCTGGGCGCGGCGATCCCGAAGTCCCGCATCAACCCCTGCCGCGTCCCATGCGCCGCCTGCCGCAGTGCCGACGCCGTCACCGCAGCCGGCACATCGCGCAGGGGGATATGCGTCGTCGCCAGCACCACACGCAGCCGATCGCTCGCCAGCATCATGGTGGTGGGGACGCCGGCGATCTCGGCCAGCATTTCGGTATGCCCCGGAAAATCAAACCCACCCGCGAGCAAGGCCGCCTTGTCGAGCGGCGCGGTCACCATCCCCTGCACGGTGCCGTCGAGCGCAAGCTGTGCCGCGCGCGCGACCGCCAAACCGGCCAAGCGCCCCGCTGCGGCCTCATCGGTCGCGTCATCGCCACTCGGTGCCCAGTGGCCCAACACGTCGTCCACTACGACGCCACACCCGGTCGGGCCGACCACATGCCAGAAGGCGCCCAGCGCCGCGATTCGCGGATCACTGAGCGCCTTCGACACGATCTCCGGTCCGATGCCGCGCGGGTCACCCAGCGTGAGCGCGATCCGGATCATGTCGCGGCCAACCTCACGGCATCATCGCCTGCTTGGCGGGATCGTAGCGCACGGACACATACGTCTGCTTCTTCAGCGTATCGATGAGGCGCCGCATCTTCCGCTCTTCCGCCAACTGCGAGCGGATCCGGTCGCGCACCTCGCCCAGCGTGTACTCGCCGGCCTCATCGAGGAAGGTGACCTGCGCCACCACGAACTTGCTGACGCCGGCCGACGGATCCGGGATGGGGAACGGCGCCATGATGTCGTTCAGCTTCGCCCCTTCAAGCGCATTGCGATACGGTTCCGGCAGCTCGCTGCGCGGATACTCGGGGATCGTCTTTTCCTCGCCACCGGCATCGTCGTGATACTTCACGCTGAGCGAGTCGTAGCTGCCGCCGCTGCGCCACGCCTTGGCGACACTGTCCGCCGTCGTCCGCGCGCGCGCTTCGTCGGTGCTGTCCACGTCGGGGCGGATCAGGATATGCCGCGCTTTCACCTCGGCCGGCTGCACGCGATCCACGCGCATGATGTGAAAGCCGAAGGACGTCTCCACCACCGGGCTGATCACCCCGGGGTTCAGCGCGAACATCATGCGATCGAACTCGGGGACCATGCGCCCGCGGCGATTCCAGCCGAGATCGCCCCCCAGTTCCTTGCTCCCGGGGTCCATCGACTCCTTCTTGGCCATCGTCTCGAAGTCTTCCGGGTGCTTCTCCAGCTCGACGCGCAGGGAATCGATCTTCTGCCGCGCGCGCTTCTTGGCCGCTTCGCTGGGGCGCGTCGCGACCACGATCTGCCGCATGCCGACGCGCGCCTCCTTGGGGCCAACGCTCGCCTTGAACAACGGAAACGCCTCGGCGATTTCCGTTTCGGTGACATTCACCGAGGTCACCTTTCCGTCGCGCTGCAGCTTCTGCATCACCTGCTGCTGCAGCCGATTCCGCTTGACCTGGTCCACCTGCATCTTGCGCCACTCTTCGATGGAGCCGAAGCCGGCATCCTTGAGCGCATTGCGGAACTCCGGATCCGTCTTGAACTGCGAACGGATCTTGCGCTCGGTGTCCGACACGTCGTTCTGCACTTCGACGTCGGTCACCTCGATCTTCTCCTCCTTCGCCTTCTGCACCAGCAGCTCGGCATCGATGAGCTGCTCCAGGATATCACTCTCGAGCTTGGCGAGATCCTTGGCCGTCTCGATACGGGCCCCGCGAGCCCGTGCCGCATTGACGCCGGCCAGCACCTCGGAGACGAGCACGACCTGATCCCCCACCACCGCGGCGATGCCATCGATGGGGAGCGCCTTGGTGGTGTCGGTCGTCGCATTCGCCGGCGGCTGCGCTGCCGCAGCCGGTGGGGCGCCCTGTGCGAGGGAAAGCGACACCGGCGCCGCGATCATCGCGGCGCCGGTCAGCACGGAACGAAGGGTCAGCATCATGCCCGTGTGTACCCGATCCGAGGATCAGGGTTGCCGTAAACGGAGAACGTTCTGGTACCTGCTTACTTCTTGGTCGTGTCAGGCGTCGGCGTCACCGGCGCCACCGCTCCAGGCGCCGCCGGCGGCGCCTGCTTGGCCTTGAGCGAGTCAGCCGTCGCGCGCACCGCCTTCGCCTTCTCGATCACCTTGTCGAGCCCGGCATCGTTGATCGCGAAGTTGTACTTCTTCTGGAGAGCGCGGCCGACCGGGTACGGCACGTCGACAAACGCCACCTCGTTCTTGATCAGCTTGTCGAAGAACGACTCGATCCGAGCGCCCGCGATCTTCGCCTTGTCACCGCCGGCCTTCGCGCTGTCGGCGAGCTTCGACGGCTCGACATTCAGCTGCGTCCACGACTGCGTGACGGCGTTCTTGAAGTTGAGGAACAGGTTCGACATCTCAGCCGTGTCCACCTGGGCCTTCGCGCTGTCGGCCTGACGGAGCACGAGCTCGTTGCGGACGATCTGCTTCACGAACTTCTCGACCAGCGTGTCCGGCGCCTGCGCGAGCTGCGGACGGATCTGCGACGACGGCGGATAGGCGGAAATCCAATCGGCGAGACGCGAGGCGGTCAGCTTGCCACCCTTGTAGGTGGCGACGGCGTCGTTGTCCTTGGCGTAGCCGAGCGGGTTCTTCGCCACGGCCTTCGCGGTGATCGCGGCGTTGCTTTCGATCTTCACTTCGTTCGACGTCTCGAGCTTCGCGAGATACGTGCTCTCGGCGATCGCTACGTTCCGCTGCTTCGCGATCGGCGCGAACTTGTCCGCCACTTCGGCGTACGTCGAGCGGTAAATGATGTGCCACCCGAAGTTCGTCTGGCACGGCTCCTTCGAGATCTCGCCAATCTTGAGCGTCAGCAGGCACTTCTCGAACTCCGGCACCATCGCTCCACGCGGGAAGACCCCGAGGTCACCACCCCGTTCCTTCGCACCCGGCTCGTCGCTGCGCGCCGCGAGGGAGGCGAAGTTGGCCGGCGTGGCCTGCGCGAGGATCCCCATGGCCTTGGTACGAGCGGCCGAGAGCTGCTCCGGCGTCGCGCCGGCGTCCGTCTTCACGAGAATGTGACGGGCCGCGAGCGCCTCGCCGTTGCCGTAGCGCTGTTCGTCGGTCCCCGGGGCGACCGAGTCCCACCCCTTCGACACGTTATCGTAGAACTTCTTGACGCGGATGTTGTCGAGATTGGACCAGAGCGCGTCACGCATCGTGGCCGGATCGCTCAGCGAGTCACCCTTGGCCGCGGCGACGCCGACGAGCTGATAGTTGATCCACAGCTCGGCGATCGAGCGGGCGACGTCCTTCTCGAGGGGCGCCTGCGACTGCCCGAGGATGTCCGCGAGCCGCGTCACCGAGAGCTGCTGATCTCCGGCCGTGGCCGCGACGTTCGGATTGGAGGCCGCGCCACAGGCGACGGCAAACGCCACGGCGGCGAGCACGGAAACACGATGCGATTTCATCAGACGGACTCCGGTAACGGAGAGGGAGTGAAGTTGAGACCAGCGGTGCGCACGTTCATGAGACGACGAGGGCTTTCAAGGCACGGATCAGCCCTTCGAGCATCTCCGCGCCACCCAATCGGGTCAGCTTGAGGGCCAGAGGCTGGGCCCGGCGCACGTCCACCTGGAATTGCACGTCGTGGAACGCGGCGGACAGCCCCTTGAGGCGCGGAACGGCGTCAGCCCTGAAAGTAACACGGGCCTCAGACGCACGCACAAGCACCCCGTCAATTCCCAGGGAGGCACCGAGGACCCGGAGCGCCGCACTCCCGAACAGTGCCTGCGCGGGCGCCGGAAGCGCGCCGAAGCGGTCCCGGACCTCCGTGCGCAAGGCTTCGATACCGGCGGGGTCACGCAGGGCCGTCAGCCGCCGGTAGATGTCCAGCTTGGCGTCTTGCGACCCGATGTACTCGTCCGGCAGATACGACGGGAAGTCGAGGGTGACGTCGGACGGGATCCACGCCTTGCCGGCCCCGTTGTCAACCAACTGACGAACCGTCTCGTCGAGCAGTCGGAGGTAGAGGTCAAACCCGACCGCATGGACAAAACCCGACTGCTCGGGACCGAGCAGGTTGCCGGCCCCCCGCAGCTCGAGATCCTTGAGGGCGACGCGATAGCCGGCCCCCAGCTCCGTATGGTGCTCCAGCACCGCCAGCCGCCGTTCGGCGTCCTCATCCACCTGGTCGGGGACGAGCAGGAAGCAATACGCGCGACGGTGCGATCGACCGACGCGTCCGCGCAGCTGGTAGAGCTGCGCGAGCCCCAGATGATCGGCGCGGTTCACGAACATGGTGTTCGCGTTCGGCACGTCGAGTCCGCTCTCCACGATCAGCGTCGACACGAGGATATCGACTTCCCCTTCGACGAACTGTCGCATCACCGTCTCGAGTTCACGCTCCTTCATCTGCCCATGGCCGACCGCGACCTTCGCCCGCGGGACCAGCCGTTGCAGATGATCGGCAATCGCCTGAATCGTCTCGATCCGATTGTGCACGAAGAACACCTGCCCGCCGCGATCGAGCTCGCGGGAGATGGCCTCTTCGATCAGGCCGTCATCGAACGGCTCCACGAAGGTCAGCACCGGTGACCGGTCGCGCGGTGGCGTCTGCATCAACGTCAGGTCGCGTAGGCCGGCCAACGACTGGTGCAGCGTGCGTGGAATCGGCGTGGCCGTCAGCGTCAGCACATCCGTCGACAGCTTGAGCTGCTTGAGGCGCTCCTTGTGCTTCACGCCGAAGCGATGTTCTTCGTCGACGATGATGAGCCCGAGGTCGGCGAACGCGACATCCGGGCTCAGCAGCCGGTGCGTCCCGATCACGATATCGATCTGCTTCTTCTTGAGCTTGTCGATGACGGCCGCCTGTTCCTTGGCCGTCTGGAACCGGCTCATGACCTCGACCGTCACCGGAAAATCCGCCAGGCGATCACCGAAGCTGCGCGCATGCTGCTCGGCCAGAATTGTCGTCGGCACCAGCACCGCAACCTGCCGGCCACTCTGCACCGCCTTGAAGGCCGCGCGGATGGCGATTTCCGTCTTGCCGTAGCCCACATCGCCGACGAGCAACCGATCCATCGGCCGCTCCCCTTCAAGGTCGCGCTTCACATCCTCGGTGGCCTTCCGCTGGTCCGGCGTATCCTCGAACAGGAAGGAGCTTTCAAGCTGCCGCTGCCAGGCCCCGTCGGCACCATGCGCCGGCCGCGTCGCCACCTTGCGCTGCGCGTAGAGCTGCAGAAGCTCCTGCGTCATCTCGAGGATCGCCATGCGCGTCTTGTCGCGCTGCGCCTTCCACTTGCTGCCGCCCAGCTTGTGCAGGCGCGGCGGGGGGAGATCATCGGAGACATCGCCGGCGCTCCGATACCGCTCGATCTGACCGATGCTGTAGAGCGGCACATTCAGCCGATCGCCGCCCTCGTACTCGACCACCGCCACTTCGATCGTGCTCTCCCGCACGAACATCTTTTCGATGCCGCGGTAGATGCCGATGCCGTGCTCCAGGTGCACGACATAGTCCCCCGGCTTGAGCGCCCCCAGCGCATCGAAGGCCGCTCCGGTCCCGTACTTTCGGGCACGGCGGAGCCGTCGCTCGCGGCGGAAGATCTCGTGGTCGGTGAGGACGCGCACGACATTCGGCACGACGAATCCGCCACCGAGCACTCCGATGGCGAGATCGGCGGCGACGGGTCCGTCCTCGCCGAGCAGTTCTTCGAGGCGTTCGGCCTGGCCGGCGTTGTCACAGAGGATGAGCGTCGACAGGCCGTCGCGCTGCAACCGTCGCAGCACCCGCAGGTCGCGCGAAATCGTTTCCGGCGGCCGCGTGGGGAACGCGATGTCCGGCTCCGGGCCGGTCGGCGTGAGATCGGCGGCGTTGGCACTCGCGGCGCGCTGCGGCGGTGGATTGAACCGGACCGCGCCGAACCGCGCGAGGCGGCTCGCCATCACCGGCGGCGCTTCGAACAGCAGCTCACGATGGACGAATTCCTCGCCACGCCGACGCGCCAACTCGATGTGGTGCGCGGCCTCGTCCCACGTGCGGGTCAGCTCCGGCAACACGCTGCTTCCCGCCGGGACGATCACGAGGGAATCGGCCGGCCACAGGTCGGGGAGCGTCACGCGCTCATCCGAGGCCTCGTCGCTCCCCACTTTCCCATCCACCGGCAACACGAGCGCCACGTCGGCCTCGCGTGTGCTGCGTTGGGTATTGAGATCGAAGTGGCGCAGCTCAACGATCTCGTCGCCCCAGAATTCGAGGCGTACGGGATCGGCCATCCCGAACGAATAGATGTCGAAGATTCCGCCACGCACCGAGAACTGGGCGACATCTTCGACCATCGGGACGCGCTCGAAGCCGATGGACTCGAGGTGCGCCGCCAGATCTTCCAACCGCCGTTCATCGCCCTTGCGCAGCTCAAGGCGCGCACCCGCCAGCGCTTTCGGCAGCGCCGTCCGTTCGAGCACCGCGCGCGCGGTGGTCAGCAGGATACGCACCCCGCTACGCCCGAGCCGCTCGAGCGTTTCCACGCGCTCGCCAGCGACCTCGGCGTGCGGCTCGACCTCGCCGAACCCTTCGCGCGGGGGGTACAAGGCCACCGGAACGTCGTCCACCAGCGACTGCAGGTCAGCGAGCCACCGCTCTGCCTCCCCCAGCTGGTCGGCGACGACCACAATCAGCCGCTGCGGGACCGCTCGGGCGAGCGCCGCCACCAGCACCGCATCGGCGGAGCCGGCGAGGCCACCCAACCGGAGGGACGCCCCCGCACCGGGGAGCGAGGATAGCACGCGCGCAAACGCCGGAACGCCGGCGAGCGCGTCAAGAAGACGCGGAAGAGCCATGACTCAGTGAATGCGGGATCAGCGACCGCTGATCCAGGCTTCCGCCAGCAGGGCGAGGAGCGCCAGGGCGATCAGGGGAAGAACGAGTGCCTGCCCCGCAGCCCGATCGAAGATTGCCGTACGCCACGCCGAAGCCTCCCGCATGGCGACCACATCGGCCCCGCGCACAAAGGTCGACATGGCACTGTCCACCGTCCCGCTCTCACCGCCCATCCCCACCACGTCCGACTCCTCGGGTTCCGAATTCACGACCAGCGCACCGACGCGCGCCGAATCTCTCCGGAGAAAATACACCCCCGGCTGCTGCGGAACGGTGAGGCGATCCCCAGCGAGCGGTTGCCGTGCCCCATCCGGTCGTTCCAACGCGTCCACGTCGCGGAGCCCCGTCACGATCGCCCCCGGGACGGCCGCAATGACGCGCCCATCCTCACCAAGTCGACGCGCGAGCCCATCGAGGACCCACGGCACAAAGGCCGCCCGCAACGGCAGATCGGTTGCCGAGAGGTCGATGGGTGACCCGATCAGCACATAGCCCGCCCCCGCGACCACCCACGGCGCGCCACCGGCGGTGGCGATAGTGTCGGTGGCGCCCGTCCCGATGCGTGCCGTTGCATCCTGAGCACGGCCTGCCGCGACGAGCGGATAGCGCAGGCGCACGGTGGTCCCCTCGAAGGCCTGCACCGAGGGGGCGGTACTGTCACTGGCGGCACCGGGGACCCGGGCGACGACGGGCGATCGAGCAATCGCACCGAATCGCCACGGGATGTTGAGGCGGGCGAGCTGGCGGTTGGCCTCACCCACGCGCACCGGATCGGCTGGCGCGACCAGCAGGACCGGCAGCCGTGTCCCCTCGGTTTCGGCACTGGCCACCGTGGTACTCACTGCCCCACGGGGCTGACGGATCAACCGCCCCTCATCAACCAACGTCGAGAGCGCAGCGTCGAGGAAAGGACCGGCCGTCCCCCGCGCATCGACCGCCGGCGGCGGCGCGACTCGGACCGCAAACCAGCGACTGTCATCGGCATGCAACGCGTCGGCATCGAGCTCGACCTGGCCGCGCATCCAGCCGGTGCTTGCGCTGGACAGCTTGAGCGACAGCTGGGCGGGGGCATCGATCGGTGCGGCCGCCACCCGACCACGTGCCACGGTGCGCTGATCGAGCGACAGACGCCACGAGGCCGAATCGGGAGAAGCGATGGCCATGGTCACCGTGCCGCCGGGTGCCCACCGCATCGGCGAGGCCCCGGCCGCGAGCACGGCGGCATTCCGAACCGGTGTGGCGCCGCGGTGTAGCCAGGCGACCACCGGCACACGCCCCGCATCCACGACACTGTCGGCGAGGACGCTGCTCCGCTGTCCATCTGAAACGAGCGCGACCACCGGGGTGCGCGGGGCTCCGCTCTGCGCGAGGGCGACGGCACGCCGCGTCGCCGCCGCCAGATCCCCGCGTCCTCCAAGGGGACTCAGAGCATCGAGCGCCGCGGCAAGCGCCGACGACGTTCCACCGAAGACGCGGCCGTCGGCCGTGACCAGCCAGCCCCGATCATCGGGGGTGAGCGCGTCGATGACGGACCGGGCATCACGCCGGACCGAATCGAACACCATGCGCCCGTCCCGCACGAGCCCCGAACTCATCGAATTGTCGACCACCACGGCGACCGCGATGGGCGCATGCCCAATCCCCAGCCACCGCACGATCGGGCGAGCGGCCGCCAGCGCCAGTGCCATGACGGCGAGCAGTCGCAGCAGCAACAGCAACCGATTGCGCAGCTTGAGCTCGCGACTGTGCTCCTGCTCCATGCGCGCGAGATAACGCACGGCGGGGAACTCCACCGTGCGCGCCACACGACGACGCAGCAGGTGGACCAGAAGCGGGACACCTGCAAACGCGGCGAGCGCCAGAAAGGCTGGTGCAAGAAATCCCATCGATCAGACCATCGCGCCGCGACCGTGGACGCCGAGGAGCTGCCGGAGCGGCCACCCGAACGGCTGATCGGTGGTGGCCAACGCGTAGCGCGCACCGGCTCGCCCGAGCGCGCCACGCCATTCATCAAGCGCTTCTTCCACGGTCGTGCGATACACCGCGCGCACATCACCCGGCGAGGCCGGTACCGAATCGCCGGTTTCGGGATCCCGATACAACGCTTCCCCCGCTTCGGGGAACTCCCGCTCGGCCGGATCCATCACGTGCAGCACCAACACCTCATGCCCGCGCGCGCGCAGAGTCCGCGCCGCCTCCGCCACCGGCGTTGGATCTACGAGCAAGTCGGAGAGAAGCACCACGAACCCAGGGCGGCGCACCAGCCGGCCAGCCTGCAAGAGCGCATCGGCGACGCCGGACGCGCTCCCTCCTGCCGGACGACTGAACGCCGCCATGAGGCGTCGCCACTGCGACCGATGCGAACTCGGCGGCACCACATCGCGGACCTCGGCATCGAAGCGGATCAGGCCGACCGCATCACGCTGTCGCAACAGGAGGAGCGCCATCGCCGAGGCCAAGCGCTCGGCGTATGCCAGTTTGGTGAGTCGTGCCGCATCGCCCGTCCATTGCATCGAGGCACTGACGTCAAGCACCAGCATGGCGCGCGCATTCGTTTCTTCCTCGAACTGCTTCACCACCCAACGGTCGGCGCGGCCCGCGATGCGCCAATCCAGATACCGCAGATCATCGCCTGGGAGGTACGGCCGGTGCTCGGCGAACTCCACGCTGAACCCTTTGCGGGGCGAGCGGTGCATCCCGGTCACAAACCCATCCACGATCCAGCGCGCGACCAACTCCAGTTGGCCCAGGGCCGCCAGCACGGCGGGGTCGAGTTGGTCGGCACGCAATTGGCTCATGATGCGTAAGGATACGCAGGAAACGCCTGTCGTGTTCAATGTTTGACAGGCGGGTCGCTCTCCGTAGGTTCCACAGCGGATGTCTTTCTCCCCTTCCGAAGGCGCAGCCATGCCTGCCGTGTCGCACCGCGTCACCCGTTCCGCGTTGGCCGCCCTGCTGGCTGCGCACGTCGGTGTAGCCACCCTCTTCGCGACGCACGCGACCGCCCAGGACCGCCCCGTTCCACAGTTGTCGCTCAGTGGCACGGCAAACGTGCGCACCTTGGCGCAGTGGCCCGGCCTTTCCCTGACGGTCGCCCGTGACGCCTACGTGGCCGTGTTCGCGGTGACGCGAGGCCGTCGCGAGCTGCCGTTGCAGGTGCTCGCCCCGCGCAATCCGTCGGACAAGGGCATGGTGAAAGCGGGACAGCGCCTCCGGGTTCGGCAGCTGGCCAAAGATGAGCTGCTGCATTTGGTGAATTGGGGCGAGGCGCCCGTCGTGGTCGCCTTTGCCTCGACGGTCCGTCCGAACATGTCCGCGTTTGACGGCGGCAAGGACACGTGGGCGCGCGACCTCT
>JBDKIJ010000093.1:0-5917 GCA_039797155.1 Gemmatimonadota bacterium
GCGAAATGATGACACTACCGCCACGAATGAGCACCGTCTCCGGGGTGTCCCCCTGCATTGGCACGTAATCGTCCGGATAATCGCCCCGGGTCGCGTACTGGCAGGCCGCGAGGACGAAGCATCGCCCTTCCACGGCGATATGGCGCATGGACGCGATCCACACATCCCGATCGTCAACCGTTGGCGCGCACCAGAGCTGAATGCCCTTGGCATACAGACTGGTGCGCAACAGCGGCATGTAATTCTCCCAGCAGATCGCCGCGCCGATCTTGCCGAGTGGGGTATCAAGGACGGGAAGCGTCGAGCCATCGCCATAGCCCCAAATCAGGCGTTCCATCGCGGTCGGCATCAGCTTGCGATGCGTCCCCATGAGCGTGCCATCCGGTGCGTAGAACAGCACGGTGCAGTACAGCGTGCCGCCATCGCGCTCGATGACGCCGATGACGAGGTGTACGGCGTACGCACGCGCGATCGCCCCGAGTGTCGCTCCATGCGGCCCTGTAATCTCGATCGCACTCGCGACATAGCGGCGGAACTGCTCGCGACCTTCCGACGAACGACTGCCGACATGCGCACCAAACGTGATCCCCTTGGGATACGCGGAGACGAAGGCTTCGGGGAACACGACCAGCTCGGCGCCTTGCTCAGCCGCCTCCTGGGTGCGTTGACGGACCTTTTCCAACGTGCGTTCGATGTCGAACGCGATCGGCGCATCCTGGACGACGGCAACGCGAGGCATGAGGGGCTTCGTTCAGTATGGCGTAGCGACTCAGCGGCGACTCAGCGACGCCGTGGCGCCGACATCGTCGGCCGCGCGACCGGCACCACCGGCAGCATCTCGGCGATGGCCGCCCCATCCTTGCGTGGATCGGAGGCCCCGGCGTTCAAGCCCGTGCGCGTATTCCGCCAGACTGCTTGTCCGGCACCCATGCGGGTACTCGAATAATCGCCACGCATGACGATCTGATGCCCCATGCCGGCGAGGGAATCCCGAACCGCCTTTGCGATGCGCGATTCGAAGTTCACGTCGCACCCCGGAAACGTTTCCTTCGAAAAACGTGGGGCATCGAGCGCCCCCTGAATGTTCATGCCGAAGTCCACGATGTTGGACACGAATTGCGCATGTGCCTGGGCCTGATTCCAGCCACCCATGATGCCGAAGGCGATCTTCTCATCGCCCTTCTCCATGAAGGCGGGAATGATCGTATGCAGGGGACGCTTCCGTCCGGCGAGGAGGTTCGGACTCGCCGCATCCAGCGTGAAGGCGGCGCCGCGGTTGTGCCACACGAAGCCGGTCCCGGCGGCCACGATGCCGGCCCCGAAGCCGACGGTGGAATAATTGCTCTGAATGAACGAGATCATGTTCCCATCACGGTCCACGACACTCAGGTATGTCGTCCCGTTGTCGGTTCCCTCCGGCTTGCCATACGACAGATCGCACGTGGCCTGGGCGGCCTTGATCAAGCCCGCGCGCTGCGCGGCATAGCTCTTCGAAAGCAGTCCGGCGACGGGGATCTTCGCGAATCGGGGATCGCCGTTGTACCGCTGCATATCGAGGTACGCCAGCTTCTTCGCTTCCACCATGTGGTGGAGCGCGGCCACCGAGTTGTGTCCCATCTGCGCGAGCGGAAACCGCTCCATGATGTTCAACATCTCGAGCGCGGCAATCCCCTGCCCGTTCGGCGGCAACTCGTACACCGTCCATCCGCGATAGGTCGTCGAGAGCGGCGTCACCCACTCGGGGGTGTATTCGGCCAAATCCGCCATGGTCATGGTCCCCCCATGGAAGCGGGAACTGGCCACCATCTTCTTCGCGATCTCGCCCGTGTAGAAATCCTGCGCGCCATGCGTCGCCAGGCGACGATAGGTCCACGCGAGGTCGGGGTTCCGGAAGATCTCGCCGTTCTTCGGCAGCGCCCCGCCGGGCAGGAACGTGCGGGCCGTGGCGGAGTCTTCACGCAGCACGTTCTCGCTGTCCTTCCAATAGACGCTGACCACTTCGCCGACGACAAAGCCGCGCTCGGCATACTGGATCGATGGCGCCAGAATTTCGGCGAATGTCTTCTTGCCGAATCGGCTGCGCAGCGCTTCCCAGCCGCGGACGGCACCAGGCACGGTAGCGGCATCAATGCCGCGTGAGGGCATGGTCGTGCGCCCCTTGGCGCGCAGATGCTCTGGCGTCAGTCCTTTTGGCGCCCATCCCGATGCATTGAGGCCATAGAGCTTCCCGGTCTTGGCCTCGTACACGATCGCGAACAGGTCGCCGCCGATCCCGTCATTCATCGGGGCCACCAACCCCATCATCGCATTGACCGCGATGGCGGCATCGATGGCGTTGCCGCCGCGCTCAAGAATCTGCGCCCCGACCTGCGAGGCCAAGACGCTTTCGCTCGCCACGATCCCATAGGGCGATTGTACCATCGAGCGCGACTGCGAGCGATCCTGCGCGAACGTGGCAGGTGCGACTACCGAATGGGTGATCACACCAACGACGGCGAGTGCGTGACGTAAGGACATGGTTCGAATCCGCATCAGTTCAACCCTGGAGAAGTTCCGTCAGGCGCTGCATGGCCTGAGCGTCGGCATCCGGCGTAATCGGTGCTCTGGCCACAATGGCCTGCACCCCGAAACCGTACAGCTGGATCTGGCCGTTCGGCGTCAGGATGATCCATTCGGGGCGGAGCTGCCCGTGGGCCACCCCCGCGGTGTGCGCGGCCGAGATGGCGGACTGCACCGCGGCAAGCAGCGCGGTCCGCTCATCAGCGCCCAAGGGCGGCACGCGACGGAGTCGTCGTGCCAGCGTTTCGCCCTCGTCGCCTGCGCGCACGAAATACAACTGCCCTTCGTCGGTATCGCCGCAATCCACGGGAATGCCGAGGTGCGGATGTGCGAGCGCCAGCAATCGAGCATTGGTTTCCCGCACTGCCTCTTGCGACTGCGGATCCGCAGGTACGTCCATGGCAAGGAATTCCAGCACGACGGCGGCCTCATCCGTTGACCGGCGCGCGCGAAAACGCGACGCTACCGCATCGCGCCCGATGGCCTCACCGACGCGATAGGGCGCGTCAGCTGGCAGTGCCATCCATGGGGCATCATGATCGGGAACCGGTCGCGCGCTGTGCCCCGCCAGCAGATCCGGCTTGAGCGAAGACAGCATGAGGCTGGTATCGTGGCCCGCCATTCGCTTGAGCACCGCGAGTCGTACCGCATCCGGCACGGGGAGGTTGGCAATGAACGCGGTCCGCGCGGCAGGCTCGAGATCGAGCGCGCGCTGGAACAGCTCTTCGGCGAGCTGCCATTCCTGAGTGGAACCGTGCGATTCGGACATCAGGACAATGTGCAGCCGGCCCCCATCGGGAGCCATCCCCCGGCCCGCCTCAGCCCCGCGTAACCAGCAGGCGTTCGAGGCCATGGAAATGCCAGCTGTCCTGCACGCGGGGGACATCAGCGAGCGCTAAGGTGGGGCAGCGTTGGAACAGCGTCTGTAATGCCACCTGCAGCTCGAGACGCGCCAAGGGCGCGCCCACGCAGTAATGGATACCGGCCCCAAAGCTCACGTGCGCCGGGCGCACGCGCGTCGGGTCGAACCGGTGCGGGTCAACATTGGCCCGTGGGTCGCGACCTGCGGCACCCAGAAGTACGGCAATTTGCGCCCCCTGCGGCAAGTCGACGCCGTCCCAGGTGAGCGGCTCGAGCACGTACCGCTTGAACAGATGGAGTGGTGGCCGATATCGCAGCGCTTCCTCAACGAACCGCGCGACCTGCCCCTCATCGCGGACCAAATCCATGCGCTCGGCCGCATCGCACTGCGTCAATGCCGCATGCACGGCATTCCCAAGAGCGTGCACCGTGGCCTCGTGCCCGGCATTGAGCAGCAGGATCGCCGTCGAGACCAGCTCAGGCTCGCTGAGGCGTGCTCCCCCGTCCTCGGCCGCGATCAACAGGCTGAGCAGATCATCGCCTGGTGCGTGGCGTCGCTCAGCCACCAGATCGCGCAGCCACGCGGAAAATTCCGCTGCAGCCGCATTGGCGTCCTCTTCCACCGCCTGGGTTCGTCCTACGCCGTACATCGCCACCATCCGGTGCGACCACGCCAGCAGCTGCGGGGCCATCGCTTCCGGCACACCCAACAGGCGTGCGATGATGCGCACGGGGATCGGGGTCGCGTAGGCCTCGATCAGATCGAACGGCGTAGACGGGAAGTCGTCAATCAAGGCGTGGGCCAGCGCTTCGATTGCCGGTCGTAGCTGCGCCACGCGGCGAGGCCCGAACGCGCGATTGATGAGCGAGCGGAGCCGCGTGTGCGTCGGGGGCTCGCGTTCCAGCAGCGAATGCGCATCCACGGCGTCGAAGTCGCGCGTATGCGCTGGCGGGTCGGGCCAACCGAGCGCATCGCGCGTGGTGAGGTGCAGGATCTCCCGGCCGAACCGTCGATCACGCAGAAGCTGATCGACATCCTCGTAACGGAACACGCACCACTGTCCGAGTTGCTCCCAGTACACCATGGACGCCACCGCCTGAATCGCTGTGTACGCCGGGTACGGATCCTGCACGAAGGTCGGATCGCGCGGATCAAGCGATAGGCGGCGCGCTGCGACATCCAGCGCGAACGAATGCGGGAGCGACGTGGACACCTTACCCGTGGCGCTCCGTCATGCCACCGAAGCAGCAGTACTTGAGCTCGAGAAAGGCGTCGAGTCCGTATTTCGAGCCTTCGCGTCCGATCCCCGATTCCTTGATTCCACCGAAGGGGGCCACTTCCGTGGAAATGATCCCCTCATTGATCCCGACGATTCCATACTCGAGCGCTTCGGCGACGCGCCAGCACCGGGCGACATCGCGACTGTAGAAGTACGCGGCCAAACCGTAGGGCGTATCGTTGGCCTGCGCGATGGCGTCCTGCTCCGTGCGGAATCGGAACACCGGTGCCACCGGACCAAAGATCTCCTCCTGAGCGATGCGCATCGCTGGCGTCACGTGCGTGAGCACCGTGGGAGCGAAGTAGCGCCCCGTGCGCCGTTCCCCGCCGCAGGCGACGATCGCACCGTGAGCGCGGGCATCGGCGAGTAGCCCTTCGACCTTTTCGACGGCGCGCGCGCTGACGAGTGGGCCGATGTGCGTGGCCGGATCCAGCACATCACCCGATTGGAGGGCGCCGACCGCCGCGGTGAACCGCTCGACGAACGCGTCGTAGATCCCGTCCTGTACCAGCAGCCGATTGAGACAGACACAGGTCTGTCCCGCATGGCGGAACTTGGCGCGCATCGCCCCGTCGACGGCGGCATCCAGATCCGCGTCATCGAACACGATGAATGGCGCATTGCCACCGAGTTCGAGCGACAGCTTCTTGAGCGTTGGCGCGCTCTGTGCCATCAGCAGCTTGCCGACGGCCGTCGAACCGGTGAACGAGACTTTTCGGATCGATGGATGCGCGCACAGCCGCTGGCCGATCTCCGCACTGGCGGTGCCGGTGATCACGTTCAACACCCCGGCGGGCAACCCCGCCGCTTCGCCAAGGGCTGCCAGCGCCAAGGCCGTGAGTGGGGTCTCCGGCGCGGGCTTGATGACCACGGGACAGCCGGCGGCCAGTGCCGGTGCCACTTTCCGGGTGATCATCGCGAGCGGGAAATTCCACGGCGTGATCGCGGCCACAACACCGATCGCCTGGCGAAGCACCACGATCCGGCGATCGCGCGAGGGCGACGGGATTACGTCCCCGTAGGCACGGCGCGCCTCTTCCGCGAACCACTCCACGAACGCGGCGCCGTAGGTGACTTCGCCACGACTTTCGGTGATCACCTTCCCCGCCTCGCGCGACATGAGTTCGGCAAGCGGCTCCCGATGCGCGAGGATCAGGGCATGCCATCGCTTGAGGATCACCGCACGTTCTGCAGCGGGACGATCCCGCCACGCCGGC
>JBDKIJ010000094.1:0-4995 GCA_039797155.1 Gemmatimonadota bacterium
CAGCACCAATACACTCGCGCCGATGTACTCGCTGTGAAAATGGATCCCGTTCCGTCCCCAGTAGTTCTCGAGAATTCCCGAGAACTGCGGGAGGTACATGTTGATCGTTTCCTCTAGGGGAAACGAGAAACTGGTGGCGTAGTCGTACCCCTTGCCGCCGGCACGCGGCGACCAGGCGACATACTCCCGCACCGGGAGGTACTGAATCGCGCCCATGATGCCGCCAAGGACTACGGCGCCAAGGGCGAGCCCGAGGCGCGGGAGCCGGGACACGGAGGCATCGGCCACTGGCCCGGCGTCGCTGATGACCGCGCGAGGACGGAAGGCCAGCCAGAGGGCGAAGGCGCCCGAGGTCAGGAGGAGATACTGGAGGAGCTGCGGGTGCGGGGACAGCACGGCAAGCCCGACGATCACGGCGACCGCACCCCAAGCACCCCGTCGGCCATCACGAACGCCACGCACGAGGGCCCACAGCGCCGCCGGAAGGAGCGTGCTGACAAACAGTTTGCCGTCATGCCCTGGTGATGGGTACGACGCCATCGCCCCGCTCAGCAGGTAGGCCACCGCGCCGATCAGTGCGGCATGAAATCGGACCCCAACGGCCCGCAAGAACCCGAAGGTGAACAGACCGGCCAGAATCATGTGGAGAACAAACCCCCACGTCATGGCGGTGTCCGTGGGCAGGATCAGGCGCAGGAGGAATGTGGGGTAGAAAATGTCGCCGTGCATGGCGGCGACATACGGCATGCCTCCGAATTGAAAGGGGTTCCATTGCGGGAACCCCTGCCCTGCGCGCAGCGACTGCGCCGCAAACTCGCGGAACGAGTATCCGGCGATGTACTGATCCGAATTGGGGTTGACCAGAAAGGCGCCGCCCAGTGCCGGCCACGCCAACAGCATCGTGGCGAGGAGGCTGACCAGTGTGGCCCAGGCAAACGGGTACCGTGGGGACCCGTCCGTGGGAGAGGTCGCGTCAGATCGGGGCATGTGGGACATGAATTCGGAGAAGACTGGACGCACAACGGTGCGCGTCAGCCGGATTGGCGAAGGGCGGCCCGCTGCGAAGGGGGCAGCCAGAAAAGACTGATGATGCCGGGTACCACCTCGAGCACGGTCAACCAGACCCGCGACGTGGCACTGAGAATCACGGCCTCCCCATTCCCGGCTACTCCAAACGCGATCAGCAGGGCGACGAGGGCGTACTCACGGATTCCCAGTCCCCCAGGCGCGAACAACGCGAGGTACCCGATGAGATAGGATGTGGTGAAAACTGCGATAAACATGCTGGGATCGCCACTGATGCCGGGAGTGACACCGCGGGCGAAAAACGCGAAGGCCACACCGTACCCCACCCATGCGGCCGCGTTGATGAACGTGGCAGCCCACACCGTTACCGCGGGGAGCGCCGTGACCTGTTCCATGGAGGCCGAGGCCGTACCTCGCCATCGGCCAAGACGCCGAATGGTCGGGGGCAGCATCCAAGGAAGGGTCGCGACACCAATGACGAAGAGCACCGCGAGCCACGTGGCCGTGAGGGACAGCCCCGGGCGCACGGCGTCGAGACCGCGGGCACCGGTCACCACCGAGATCCCGAAGCCGGCGCCGATGTTGAGCACGGTGCCGAGGAGCGCGGCGCCGGCCGCCGCCGTACCGGAGACCCCTTCGCGCGCGGCTAGTACGCCGAGGGCGCCAACCGACCAGACCTTGCCGGGAATCCAGCGACCGAGGTTCGCAATGGTCCAAATGCGCACCGCAGCACCGTAGGAAAGCTCACTCCCCATGCCCCGCAACAGCATGCGCCAGCTCTGGATGAGCACCGCATAGGTCGTCAGCACCATGATCGACCCCGCGATGACCCAGCGCCATGCGATCCGTAGGTCGGTCGCCGCCAGCCGCATCGCCTGCCATTGATCCGCAAGCGCCCACGCGATCCAGGCAAAGGTGATGAGCAGGAGCCCCCATCGGACAATCGGGCGTTCGAGCCACCGCATCACGCGCGACGCTCCAGTGCACCCGCGGCCGAATAGAGCGCCTGATACCGCGCGGCGACCGCGGATGGCGCAAAACGCGCCTGCAATCCAATCCGTGCGACGGCCATGTCCTCCGCCACCTCGCGGGCATCGCGTGCGATCAGCGCCGCGAGTGCCGAAGCCAACCCCTCGATGTCACCGGGAGGAACGAGTCGGTTGCCCAGTGCCGGATCGACGACGTCCATCACCCCGGCATCGGCATACGCGACGACAGGCGTTCCATGGCACTGCGCTTCAACGGCGACGAGCCCAAGCCCCTCGCCGCGCGATGGCATCGCTACGACGCGCGCGGCGCGATAGAACGAGGCAAGCTCCTGATGCGGGCGATGGCCCAGCCATCGGACCCGATCAGCCACGCCCAAGGCGTGCGCTCGTGCCTGGAGGGGTGCGCGATCCGGCCCATCACCAATGATCGATACCGTGACGGCGGCAAGCGCCGGTCTCGCCATCGCCTCCAGCAGATCGGCGACGCCCTTCTGGGCGTTGAGGCGACCGACAAAGAGAATCCCGGCGCGTGACTCGGCGCCTCTCGCCACCTCCACTTCCGCTTCGGCACCGAGGTCCGCCAGTTCAATCGGCATGGGCGCCACCTGCACCGCGGCCGTCGGCATGATCGCACGGACGGTGTTCGCGAGCCACGAGGATACGGTTGTCAGTACCGCGGCCTCGCGCAGGATACCACGCATGATGGGATGAGCGGCGCGTAGCATCGCGGCCAGGCGTACATCGGACCCGTGCATGGTAATGACCAATGGTGGGTCACCACGGCCGCGCATTCTCCAGAGGGCGAGACCTGCCGGGAACCACCAATGGACGTGCACAGCCGTGTACGGTCGCCCCTCGGCGCTCGCCGCATCGAGGGCCCGGCGCGTTGCGCGGCGCAACGCCCACAGCAGCTGCAGCAAGGCGAGCTTGCCACTCCACGAGCGCCGGACCGTTTCGACCATGGTCCCTTCGTAGGCCAAGGTCATGCGCGAGTCCGAGGCATAGCGCACCCGCGTCATCGCGACGCCGTGCAGACGGGTTGATGGTGCCAGCCCGGCGGCGCCGGGAGCCAGCACGTCGACCGTGGTGCCACGCTCCTGCAGGGCCACCGCCAAGCGCAAGACGAACGATCCGGCCGCATCACCATCGTGCCGCGGCGCATTGTGCGTAACAAAAAGAACGCGCGGTGCGCTCGTCACCGGGTGCCGTGATCCGCCGGAGGCGCGTCGTCCGCTTCACGTGCCACAACGGATAGATCCCCAAGCTCGCGGCGCAGTTCCCGCACCTCGGCACGTTGCTGGGCGATCTGCTCGCCGAGGAGTCCGGTGGCGAAAAACACGGAGCCGAGAATCAGCGACGTCTGGATCACGGTCCAGACCCAGCGCTGCCCCTGCCCGGTTGCCGCCAGCCACCCCAAGGCACCGAGACCAGACAACACGCCAATCGCGAAGAGCGCGACGCCGAGCATTCCAAAGGCCAGCAACGGCTTCTGGCCGAAGCGAAGCTCGAACCAGACGGCGACCATGTCGAGGACGCCCACCGGAATGCGGGAAAGGCCGAACTTGGATCGTCCGCTATGACGTGGATAGAGGGGGACCGGCACCTCAGTGACCGTGAACCCCTGCGCGGCGGCCAGCACGATCATGTACCGATGGAAATCGGGTCGCATGGGGAGCGACGCCATGATCTCGCGCCGGTAGGCCTTCACGTTGTTCAGGTCGCGGACCGGTACGTGAAAGAGCGAACGGCTCAACCGATTGTAGATACTGGAGACGAAGGCTTTTTCGTACTTCCCCTGCTTGTATCCGGTGACCATATCCGATTCGCCTGCCAGAATCGGCGTGGTGAGGCGCGGGATGTCCTCAGGCTTGAACTGGAGGTCGGCCGGGTAGAAGACCAGCACGTCGCCGGCCGCGTGGAGGTAGCCGGTACGCAGCGCCTCGGCGATCCCCCGCTGGGCCCGATGACGTACGGGGCGAAGAAACTCGTAGCGCGTGGTCAGTTCCTGCAGGATTCCCCAACTGTCGTCGGTCGACCCGTCATCCACCACGATGACCTCGTACTGGGCCGGTTCCGCGGCGATCATGGCCGCACACAGCTCCACGAAGAGCGGCAGGTTACCCGCTTCGTCCTTGGCGGGCACGAGGACGCTCACGTCCACCCGTCGGGGAGATGGGTTTCGGCCGCGGAATGTTGGCAGGAGCGAGTGGACCATGCGAGGGGAATCGGAGTCGGAAGACGCCCCGCCCGCCGCTGGCCCCGCGCCGGTCAGACGCGTTTGCGCATGCGGGCAGGAAGCACGCCCAGCTGGTCACGGTACTTGGCAACCGTGCGTCGCGCAATCTGGACCCCGGTTTCCTGGAGGATTTCCACGATCGCCTGATCGGTCAGCGGGCTCTTGGCGTCCTCCCCGGCAACCAGCTTCTGGATCTGGTCCTTGATGCCGCGCGCGGAGACGTCGTCGCCGTCGGCGGTGGACAGGCCGGAGCTGAAGAAGAACTTGAGCGGCAGGACCCCACGGGGGGTCTGGACGAACTTTTCGTTCGTCACCCGACTGACGGTGGACTCGTGCATCCCCACCGCTTCCGCCACTTCCCGCAGGGTGAGCGGCTTGAGCGCCTGCACACCACGCTCGAAGAACTCGCGTTGGCGATCGACGATGTAGTGCATGACCTTGAGCATGGTCTGACGACGCTGCTCAATCGCCTGAATCATCCAGTTGGCGGAGTTCAGCTTCGACGCGATGAAATCCTTGCTCTCCGCGTCAAACCGCTTCTTGTCACGCGCGAGATCCTGGTAGATGCGCGACAGCTTGAGCCGAGGCAGGTTGCCGTCGTTGAGGAAGATGTGGTAATGCCCATCCACCTTTTCGACGACCAGATCCGGGATGATGTAATTGTCGCTGCCGGCGCTGTACCGGAGCCCGGGCTTCGGGTCGAGTTTGGCGATCTCGTCGGCTGCGCCTTGCACATCCTGCGCG
>JBDKIJ010000095.1:0-5070 GCA_039797155.1 Gemmatimonadota bacterium
GGGATACCCCAGACGGCTACCCGGATCGCATCGATTATTGGGCGGGGAACCTCTTGCCACGGTGGAATTTCTGCAACTCGCTGGCAGGCGCCACCACCGGCGAAGTGGTCGTCGATCTGACGCCATTCAAGCCGACGGGAACCCCCGATGCCATCGTGGCCGCGATCGATATGCGGCTCTACGGTGGCGAGATGCCGTCATCGACGCGCGCGCGACTGCGCGCCTTCCTGGTGGCGCAGCCGATTACGACGACCCGCGTACGTGAAGCGCTCGGCCTCGCGCTCAGCGCACCTGCCTTCCAGTGGTACTGAGGTATGACCATGTCTGAACAGCCGCAGGAAGGACACGCTACCGTCGGGTGTACCGAGTACGAGCAGATCAGTCGACGACATTTCCTCGGACATGCCGCCGCAGGATCGACCGGTTTGTTCACCGCCACGCTCTACCCGGAGTGGCTCCCAAAGGTCGTGCTCGCCGAGTCGTATCAGTCGACACGCGACGTCATCATCTCCGTGTTTTTGCGCGGGGGTGCCGATGGCCTGTCGCTCTGTGTCCCCTTCGGCGATCCAGCGTACTACACGGGACGGCCGACCATCGCGATCCCGCGTCCTGACAGCAGTGCTACCGCGACGCGCGGTATCGCGCTCGACAATTTCTTTGCTCTGCCGCGCGCACTGCAGGCGTTGATACCGGCATATCTCGCCAAGGACCTGCTGGTAGTGCATGCCACCGGCTCCGTCGATCCGTCGCGCTCGCACTTTGATGCGATGCGGTACATGGAGGTCGGGAAACCGCAGGACCTCTCCATCATGACGGGATGGCTGGGACGGCACCTTGCCACCTCACCGCCAGTTCGTACCACAGCACCGCTGCGTGCGCTGGGCCTCTCAAATGGTCTACCGCGTACCCTCGTCGGCGGCCCGCGTACGCTGCCGATTGCTGACCCGGCAACCTTCGCGCTGGGAGGGTCGACCACCACCCGGACCGAGCGGAACGAGTGGTTGCGCGCCGAATACGAATCAGCCGCCGAGTCGGTGCGGGCGGCTGCGCTTGACGTCAACAATACCGTCGAATTGCTGCGTCTCATCAATTTCGACGGGTATCGGACCGCCAATGGGGCGGTCTACCCAACCACGACGTTCGGGCGTGGGATGCGCTCAGCCGCCGCGATGATCAAGGCGGACATCGGGGTGGAGGCCGTGCAGATTGATGTAGGCGGATGGGATACCCACGCCAATCAAAACCCGATCTCCGGTTCGATGTACAACACCATGCTCGCCCTCGGCAATGCACTGGGCGCATTCTACGCTGACGTGATCGCCAGTGGCATTACGCAGAAGGTCACGGTGGTCGTGATGTCCGAGTTCGGGCGGAACGCACGGGAGAATGGGAGTGCCGGTACCGATCACGGGCGCGGCAATGCCATGTTCGTCATGGGAAACAACATCGCCGGTGGTCGCGTACTGATGAATCGCTGGCCCGGACTGGCCCGCGAGAATCTCGAAGCGGGGCAGGATCTCCGGGTCACGCTGGACCACCGGGACATTCTGGCCGAGATCGTCCGCAATCGACTGGGCAACACAAATCTGTCGGCGATCTTCCCCGACTATGTCCCCACCATGCGCGGTGTCACGCGTTGAAGCGGCATGTCCTGTGGTGCATCGGCTTGCTCCTGCTGGCGTTCGCGCGTTCGGCTGAGGCGCAGGCATGTCTGGGTTTGTCATCGTTCGCCGATACACCGGTGCGGCTCACCGGTGCGCGTCTGTTCCCCGTTGATGGTACCGACGCGGATGCTGTAGCGCTTGGCGCCGGTCGAAGCCACGGCATTTTCCTCAGCCTTGGATATGCTCGCGTGCGTCACGGCGCCGCGGACGTGTTCCCCGATGATGATCCAACGGAACAGCAGACGCTTTTTGAATTGGGCTATCAGATCCCACTGGGAGGCGGGCGTGTCCAGCTGTGCCCAGTCGGCGGGGCCGGCTTGGGGAAGGGGCCGGTCATCAACAATACCGACTACCGCCGACGCTTCGCCTCTGCCGGACTCGCGATCGGCATTCCACTCAATCTCGGGTTCGGGATCCGGTTGGCTCCGAACGCGTCCGCGCGCTGGGAGTATCTCCGCACCACGGCAGAGGGATTGGTTGATGCCGGTTCGAGCGGTGTCGCCGATGTTGGCCTGGGGCTCATCATCGCACGGCGTCTGGTCGTCCAGCCGACCTACTCGATGCCCTTTGCGACTGGTACGTCGGAGGATCCCAGGCTCGGGGTGGTCGTCTCCATCGGCTCCGGGTGGCGCCCCCGGTGAGAGGGCGCTCTGCCCGACGCCCCCTCTGGTGGCTGGTTGGCCTTGGTGTCATGGCGGTGGGATGCGGTGGAGACAACGCACGGGAGTCCGCAGTCCCCGACGGTACGTTCGCACGCATTCAGCGGGATGTGCTCGACAAGTCCTGCGTCAGCTGTCATCGGGCTGGCGCGAGCGATGCCCGGCAGTCGCAACTCGTGCTCACCGCCGACTCGGCCTACCAGCATCTCGTGGGCGCACCATCGCTCCAGCAGATTGCGAAGGCCGATGGCCTGATGCGGGTGAAGCCCTATCGCGCGGATAGCTCGCTCTTCTATCACAAGGTCGCGTGGGTCCCCGGCCATCATAGTCGGGATTACGGACAGCTCATGCCAATGGGCACCACGCAGGGACTCACGGCGGGGCAGCTCGAGTACGTGCGTCGGTGGATCGAAGCCGGCGCGCCACGCACGGGCCATGTCGTCGATACGGCCGTCCTTCGTGATGCGCGCCAGCAGATGGCAACCTTCACGCCGTTGGCCGCGCCGGCTTCGGGGAGCGGTATCCAGTTGGTGGTGGACAGCTTCGCCGTGGCGCCGTCGATGGAACGCGAGTTCTTCGTCTATCGTCCGCTGCGCAACAGCGCCGACGTGTATATCTCGCGCATTGAAACCCGGATGCGGGCCGGAAGTCACCATCTGTTGCTCTACACGTTCGACGAGAGCAAGACGGCACCACCATGTAATCTGCGTCCCCCACTCGATCTCGTACGCGATATCCGGAATCGCGATGGGACGCTGAATTTCGTGAACATGCTGCCGATGGCGTGTCACGTCTTCTTCGCCGGGGCCATGAATACCGAAAGCGATTTCCGCTTTCCCCCAGGTGTTGCCCTGCGACTGCCCGCCAACTCGGCGCTCGATTTCAACCTGCATTACGTCAATCGGGCGCCGGTCGATCTCCCCGGCCAGGCCTTCGCGAATCTGTACACGGTGCCCGCCTCGCAGGTGCAGCGTGTGGCGCGCACACTCAACCTGGCCAATACCAGTTTTTCACTGCCGGCGCGTCAGCGCACGACGGTTCGTACCGTCTTCCCCATGGCGACGCGCACGACGGTGCTCAGCCTCACGTCGCACATGCATGCGTTGGGGGAGCGCTACGAAATTCGGGTCCGGCGTGCCAATGGGACAGAGACCAGCGTCTACATGAACACCGATTGGGAGCATCCACTGCAGACCACGTTCGCCACGCCGCTCGTCCTCGAGCCGGGCGATGCGCTGGTCTCGGTTGTCACCTGGAACAACGTGACGGATCGCACCGTCTCGTTCGGGCTGCTCTCGACCGACGAAATGAACATCATCTTCGGCTACGTCTATTGAGAGGGTGCAGGATGCGCGTGGCAACGTGGATTGGGATCGGCCTGCTCGTACCCGTCGTCGTCAGTGCACAAGGTACGCGTGCGGCATCAGCGGCAACGCGAAATAGCGACTGGCGGTGGCCGAGTGGAGATGCCGGCGCCATGCGGTGGTCACCGCTCACCGACATCACGCGCGAGAACGTGAGTCGGCTGCAGGTCGCCTGGCGCTGGCGGACGAACGAGAAGAACATCCCCGCAGGACCTGATCAGAAACCCGCACGCCCGGGACAGTTTCAGGCGTCACCGATCGTCATCGGTGATACGATGTGGACCAGCACGCCCTATGCGGCGGTTGCGGCACTCGATGCCCGGTCCGGACGCGAGTACTGGCGGTTCGATCCCGAGATCTGGCGCGCCGGTCAGCCGAGCAATGGTACGGGGCTGGTACATCGGGGCGTGGCGACGTGGGCGTCGGCTGGTGAGCGTCGCATCTTCATCAATGCGCGGTGGAAACTAATCGCGCTGGATGCGCGCACCGGGCGTCCGATTCCGACGTTCGGTACGAATGGCGAAATCGATCTGACCGCTACGTTGCGGCGCCCGGTCAATCAGCGGCATTACACGAACACGTCACCACCCCTCGTCTTCGACAATGTCGTGATAGTCGGGAATGGCGTCGGCGATCGCTTGCGGTATCCCTACGATCCGCCCGGTGATGTGCAGGCGTTCGATGTGCGCACGGGACAGCGGGTGTGGAGCTTCCACACCATCCCCGATTCCGGTGAGTTCGGATGGCAGACGTGGGAGGACGGCTCCTACAAGGTCATGGGCCATACGAACGTGTGGGCGCCGATGAGCCTCGACGAAAAACGTGGGCTCGTGTTCCTCCCGGTCTCGACACCGACGAACGATTGGTACGGCGGCGATCGCAAGGGCGATAACCTCTTTGCAGAATCCGTTGTGGCGCTTGATGCCCGGACCGGGAAGCGCGTCTGGCATTATCAGGTCGTGCATCACGGGCTTTGGGACTACGATCTTCCCGCGCCGCCGGTACTCGCAACCATCACGTGGCAAGGCAAGCCACGCGATGTGGTCGCGGTGCCCAGCAAGACGGCGTGGATCTACGTGCTCGATCGGGAGACGGGGAAACCGGTGTGGCCGATCCCGGAGCGCCCGGTGCCGCCAAGCGACGTGCCGGGGGAGCGCGCGGCACCAACGCAGCCGATGCCGACGGTCCCCGCTCCGTTCGCGCGGCAGACCATCACCGAAGCCGATCTGATCGACTTCACCCCCGAGCTGCGGCGGCGCGCGCTCGACATCTTCCGCCGCTATCGCAGTGGTCCGATCTTCATGCCGCCGTCGGAGCAGGGCACGATCGTCATGCCCGGCAACATTGGTGGCGCCGGGTGGGGGAGCACGGCCTTCGATCCGG